>JBFHEW010000020.1:0-12649 GCA_041583955.1 Bacteroidia bacterium
ATCGGTCAATCGTCCGATCTTGACCGTCACCGGGCCAAGGGCATACACGCCCAGTGTAGAGAACACCATCAGTGCTATGGCTGTTTTCAGCAAGGTGAGCGATTGACCGCCTTCTGGTTTGGCGTTGCGCCAAACGAACGCAAGAAACGTGTAACTGCTGAAAAGATGCAGGGCGGAAAACGAGATGGAAATAGCGCCATAGCCTTGAAACGGAAAGCTGACCATCATGCCGATGACAGCCAATTGAAGCACAACGAAAGTGTGCCGGTATTTCTTCTTGCGCTGTTCCTTGTCCGAAAGGAACAAATGCATCACCAGCGCGAAAATGGCCATGTACAACCAGCCCATCATGGCCGCATGACTGTGTGCATGGGTCATGTAGCGGAAGTTGAGCCAAGGCAGTTCGACCAATGCAGCCGAACGCAGTAAAAGCCCCATCAAAGCCGCAATTGCGAAATTGACAAGGGCAACCACCACCCATTTCCCTTGAAGGAAATGGCTATTTGAACGATGAGGCTTCATCAAGAATTCGAAGTGAACGGAAAACGGCCCGGAAGGGGCCGTTTTCCATCAGCATCCGCAAGGCATCTCATGATGCCGTTCCAATTCCTGCTTCCATCTCCAATGCTTTCGGGAAAAGGATGTTGTTCTCTAGATGTATGTGCTGAAACAGGTCATCCTGGAATTCTTTGAGCAAACTATAGGTTACGCGCCACGTATTGCATGCATATTCTGGCGGATTGAAACCGTCTGAAAGAATGCTCATTGCTTCAAACCGATCTCCTTCATCCTCGTGCTCCATTCTCATCATGGCAATCGGGTTTTCAACCGTGCCGAATGATGGTTGTGGCATGGCATCACCAGCATCTTTCGCCAACTGCATTTTCTTGATAAAAGGGAAAAGAATGAGTTCCTCCTTCTTCATGTGCTGCGTAAGATTACCGGCACTTTCAAAGAACATGTTTCTGATGTCGATCAGGTAGGGATGACCATCTCCATGCACTTTCGCCACCTTGTCCAGAAACGGCTTGAGCTGCTCTATCGCTGTGGTCACATAGGTATGATGCACATCTTCGATATGGTTGGCCAAACGGTCCAGCTTCCAAGTGGTGTAATCCACTGCATCGGCATCCTTTTCAGTTACAGCCGCTTCCAGATCGGCCATCAATGGCAGTGGGTCAATTCCTTTAGCTGCGCAGGCGTCTTCTATGGTTCTTCCGCCTTTGCAACAGAAGTCGATGCCATATTTTTTAAACACTGGTGCGGTGCGATAATTCTCGGCCACCATTTCGCCAATTGTCGGTGCTACTGTTGCTTCCATTGCTAATATTTTTATGATACACAACGAAGGTATTTCAGCTTTTTATCCGAATAATGAGTCTTGTCAGTTACTTTTTATGATATACATCATATTTTAAGTGTAGTGTCTCGAGCACTCCAACAAAAGATCGGCAGATGTGAGAATCGTCAGTCTTTACCTTGCTGTACTACGTAGCTTTCCGGTCAAATACGCGATCATGCAACACAGAACTGCTGAGACACGATTGATGGGACCAGAGGAATTGCGTCAAAGGCTTTCGCGGTTTTCAGACGACCTGGAAACACCTCCGGAAAGGAAACAACTGACGATGGATGCAGCTGGCAGGTACGTCAACGGATTTTACGAATGGCTCCCACAGCATAAAACATACAATGCAGATTATGCCCGTTCGGATAAAGACGGATTCCTAGATGTTTCTGAGCCGACCGAACTGGAAACCATCCTTGAATACATAAAAGACCGCATTGATACGAAAGGTTTGAATGCCGCCTCTGGCGGGCACCTCGGGTATATTCCGGGCGGTGGCATTTTTGAGGCGGCCATAGGCGATTTCATAGCAGCGGTTGGCAATCAGTACGCTGGCGTTTTCTATGCATCTCCCGGAGCGGTCCGAATGGAGAACAGCCTCATAAAATGGGCAGGAGAACTGGTAGGTTACCAAGAAGGATTTGCCGGAAATCTCACTTCTGGCGGCAGCATGGCCAATCTTATTGCCATTGCCACGGCACGCAAATCAAAGAACGTGCGTGCACGTGATGTGGAGAAAACCGTGGTCTATACCACCAGACAGACACATCATAGCCTGCTAAAGGCGCTTCGTCTGAATGGTTTGCACGAATGCGTGCTGCGTGTCATTCCGACCGATGCCAACTACCGTATGAACCTCGAACAACTCGAACAAACGATTCTGCGAGACGGAAAGGAAGGAATGATACCGTTTCTCATTATTTCGAACGCTGGATCAACGGATGTTGGAGCGGTGGACCCACTTAGCGCAGTGGCCGCAATAGCAAAGAAGTTCGACCTCTGGCATCATGTAGATGCGGCTTATGGTGGTTTTTTTCTACTTACCGAATACGGCAAAAAGAAGTTGGATGGCATCGCCTTGGCCGACTCGGTGATTCTCGACCCACACAAAGGCTTGTTCTTGCCGTACGGTTCTGGAATGGTACTTATCAAAGATGGAGACCGATTGAAGGATACATTCAGTCAGGAGGCCAACTATATGCAGGATAGCAGATTGTCTGGAGCAGAGCAATCGCCAACAGACCTATCGCCCGAGCTTAGCAAGCATTTCCGAGGAATGCGAATGTGGCTTCCGCTTAAAATGCATGGCGTAAAGAAGTTTGCCGATGCGCTGGACGAAAAACTGCTACTGGCCCAGTATTTCTATCAAAGAATCACCGAAATGGGATTTGAAACAGGTCCTGAACCGGATCTGAGTGTGGTGCTATTTCGGCTGGCACCAAATGAAAACGCCAACGAACGGAACAGGCAGGTGATAGCAGACATCCATACCAACTGCCGGGTTTTCATCTCATCGACCACTATAAATGAAGTGTATTGGATGCGAGTTGCCATCCTTTCGTTCCGCACGCATTTGAAGGAAGTGGAGGAACTCCTCGAATTCTTGAAGCCTTATTCCCCTAAGGAAAACAATTAAAAATCCTTCCGCTTAGCCTGTCTTACGATCAACGCAATGGGCACAGCCGCCCAAGCAAACAGCAACCCGAAGCTGGTTATCATTCCGAATGAGGTTCCGAAGAATTTCTGGAACACGGCACCTGTATACCCGAGAAGAACAGAGATGTCGAGTTCGAGAATGATCAGAATTCGCGATAGGTCGATCGGATTCAATGTGCTGGCAATGAGCGAGAACTTGTCAATCGGGTAATCGTCAAAAATGAAGAGTGAAATGAGGAAAATGCCGTCATAGACCACTGCCAGGAACAGCCACATGAGGATGGCCAGCCCGAACCCCTTGATCCTGTTGTCGTTGGCTAAACCGATGTTGTACGCCAATGCCACGAAGATGAACGTAAGCAATGCACCAACCGCCAAAAGCAACGCAAAGCTGACCAACGCAGTGGAGCCGACCACGCCATAAATGGCAAACGGAATACCCAGACCGAGCACAAGGCTTCCGGCCAATGAAATGGCCAACCCGAAATACTGACCAAGGAAAATGGTGCTGCGTTTGAGTGGTTGCGCCATCAATAGTTCGGTGAATTCCTTGGAGTTGTAGTAATACATCACCCCGAAAATGGTACCGATGAGTGGCGTGAGCACCACGATGATGTTCATCATGGTGATGATAGCTTTCGACACATCGTTGTTAAGGAAGAGCAGCGCCATTCCCAACACGAAATAGAACCCGAAATAGACGAGGCTCCATCGGCTTCGCATCAGGTCGAAAAAGCTGTATTTCATGATCTTAAGCATGGCTCAACTCTAAAATGTTAGCAATGGCGTGTTCCAGATCCCGTTGCTCGGTTTTTTCCTGTAGCTCTTGAACCGTTCCTTTGAAATAGATCTTACCGTCCAATAGGAACACGATTTCATCTGCCATTTCTTCCACAAAACTCATAATGTGCGTAGTGATGAGAATGGTTTTCCCAGCCTCTTTCTCCTTACGGATGAGGTCTTTGAGATGAAGCAAGGCGATCGGATCAAGTCCCGAAGTCGGTTCATCAAGAATCACCAGATCGCTATTGAACATGAAGGTGAGTACGATATTCACTTTCTGTTTGGTTCCGCCAGAAAGGTGTCCGAGTTTCTTATCAAGAAATGGTTCCAATCCGAAAAGAGCGATCAACTCTGCATCGCGCGTGGACTTATCGCGTAGTTCCTTCACCAACTTCAACAATTCAGAAACAGTGAGATTTGAAGGGAAATTGGCAATCTGCGGTAGGTAATCGATGTTGCCTCTGTACTCCCATTCTTTGAGAACCGACTTGTTGTCGATGGTGATGTTTCCCGCATCCGGCACCACCATTCCAAGCACACTTTTGATGAGGGTTGTCTTTCCGGAACCGTTCGGACCGAGGATGACGAAAATCCCTCCTCGATCGATCACCAGATCCAGATCATCAAGCACAGTCAGCTTTCCGAACGCTTTTTTCAATCCTTCTACACGTATCATCTCAAACTCATTAATGGATTTTCATCTACCAGATCGTCTGGTGTAAAAACGGGAGAAACCTTCTCCGAAAAGTTGATGATATCAACAAAAAGGCTTCGTAGCAGCACAATGGTCTCTGGCGTTCGGTTAACGATGTAAGAGAACAGTTTCACGGGGCGATGCGGCACATCGCCAATACCATCCTTGTTGAGGTCATAGCCCGTATAATCGCCCCAATAATTACCATCGAACTCATTATCGTTCATCTTGCTGTTGTAGCTCACATCGAAAGCATTTGAGCTGAAATGATTGCGCTTGAAAATATTCTTGTAACAAGCGCCTGCCACTTTCACTGCCCAACCGTTTCCTTTCAGAATATTGTTGGTGTAATTGATACGTGTCGAGCCTTCTATATTGATGGCAATGGTATTCTCCTCGAACGTGTTATTGATGATCTCCGCGTCATAGATCTCTTTGAGAAGCAGCCCGTAAGATGCAGACCCCCAATTCTTGTAGAACCGATTGTTTTCCATATGAATGAACTTGGAGAACATGACCGCTACTCCGGCCCCATTCTCTCTGAACACGTTATCAGTGTAAACATCATTATTGCTGAACATGAAGTGCAACCCGTAGCGGAAATTGTGCTCGCTCAGGTTGTTCACCACCTGACTTTCAGTCACGAATTCGAAGTATATGCCATCCCGTAGTTTATGGCAATAGTTGGCTTCAATGAGCACATTATTGCAGTGCCACAGATGAATGCCATTGCCAGCGGTAACCTCTTCCGTGCCCTCGCTGCTGATCTTGTTGTTGCGAATGAGTCCGTGGCTCGATTTCTCAATCAGCATTCCGAAATAGACTGCCTCAAGCGTACAGTTTTCGATGGTGAAATGTTTGACACGATGCAGATAAATGGCTGCAAAGTCCTTGGTAAAACTGATGCCCACATTCTTCAGGTGCAGACCGGAAATGGAAACGTGGTCCGCCTGTATTCTTATGATGTAGCTTTTCTTCTGCCCATCAACGATCACGTCTCCTTCTCCTTTTATCGTAACAGGGCGATCAACGGTGATGTCGTGTTCGTTGTAAACACCTGCCCTGACCAGGATCACATCGCCACTATCAGCCATCGAAATGGCGTTCTGAATGCTGGTTTGAGCACAGTTCCGGCACACGTCAATCTGTTTGGCGCACGCCAAAACAGGCACTATCAGGAAAAGGATGGTAAGCCTGAGCATGATGCGATCTTACAGTCCGTACTTGGCTTTCAGTTTGTCCCAACCGAGCAGTAGACCATTGGCTTCTTCCTGGGTCAGAACAGCTTTTTCCTGGGTTTCAAATGCTGTTAGAAATCCACCCATCGGACTGGGAATGGCATCAGAAATGAGATACGTGGCGTTGGTTGCATCGGTCAATACACCCGGTTTCGCGTAATCAGAAACCAAGAACAGGGCAATTGGCGCCTCATCAAAATCCTTCATTTGGTTGAGCATGCATTCAATCGCATCGAACTTGTAACACTTGCCTTTTTCGGTTACGAATTGGGCCGCGTGCTGACTATCAACGATATTCATTTTGCAGTAATGACAGGCGTCCTTTCCGTAGTCGATGGGCTGAGGTTCTATGGCACAGGAGGCCAGAAAGAGCAGCATGATCAGGAAAATCGGATGGTGTTTTTTCATGACGTAGATTTTAGGCGACCTTCATGGTTATCAGAACCATGCAGGTATGATTCAACTTTAAAGTGGTGGGAATTTATGTCCTGCTTCGTAGCGCCCCACCCAGTAAGCAACAATGCTCAAGGCCATTCCAAGGAAAAGTAGGTAGGCTCCTGCGGCCGGTAGAGAAGTAGCCTCGAAATTCAGGATGGTCTGTGTGCCTATCAACGGAGGTTGATACGTGATCAGTTGCCCCGCTTCGTCCATGAATTTGATGGCCGCCTTGGGGTCAAGACTGTGACCGTAATCGTATTCCCATTGATAGAAATCGTACATGCCAATGGAACCGAAAATGGCAGCGAGCCAGAACCAGGCAAGAAACAGGAACCGATTACCGATGAAACCGATGATCACGCCAAGCACAACCATTCCTCCTACCACCCACGGAAACACATCGAACTCAGGTATGTGTGTCGGAATCTGCTTCATGCCCACATAGTGGTTCATGAGATTGATGTTCTGAAGGTCGCCTGTCTTCATATCCGCGATCTTCGTTATCCATATCTCCATTCCAAGTGGTTCGGGGTATTGCGGAGCACTCAGCTCTATCGTCCACATGGGCAGAAAGAAGAGTGATGCCGGCAAGAGTGCCGCAATGATCATAATGATTTTAGATGCTTTCATTTCAATTTTTTAGTCAGTTCAATTCTGGTGCAAGTCGTTCTGACATTGCAATGACCGATCGAAACAGGTGGATGGTTGGTTTATAAGAACGGGCAGGTTTTACGCTGCCCGTTCCCTCTCATAAACCATCCTGGTTACTCACCATCCAAAGACCAGGACAATTCAATATTTGAGCTCGCTGGCGAGACCCTTACGTATCCTTGCATTTCCTGATGGAGTGCAGAACAGAAATCCGTGCAGTAGAATGGCCAAACACCAGGCTGCTTAGGCTCCCAGACAATGGTTTCGGTCTGGCCGGGCATGATCAGCAATTCAGATGTGTTGGCACCGATCATCGCAAATCCATGCGGTACATCAAAGTCTTGCTCCAAGTTGGTTACGTGGAAGTAAACCTTATCTCCAACCTTCACTCCTTCAATGTTATCTGGCGCAAAGTGACTTCGGATGCTGGTCATCTGAACGTGTACCTCTTTGCCTTTACGGGTCACTTTCGACTCTTTTTCGCTCTTGGCAACCCACTTATGCTCGTTTTCTTCAAGCTTGTAGATCTTGGTCTGGTTCGGCTTGATGAGGTCTGCCGGACAAGCAGCTGCGTAGTGAGGCTCTCCAATGGTTGGGAAATCGCTCAAAAGCTCCATTTTATCGCCAGAAATGTCGTACAACTGTGCTGACTGGCACAACTCTGGACCTGTTGGCAGGTAGCGGTCTTTGGTGATCTTGTTCATGGCAACCAGATACTTACCCCATGGCTTTCTTGAGTTTCCACCAGGAATCATCAAGTGACCGACCGAGTAGTACGTTGGCTTTCTGTCCAACACTTCCCACGTACCCAACTTCCATTTTACAACCTCCGAGGAGATGAAGAAGGTGGTGTAAGCATTTCCCTTGTCGTCAAACTCGGTATGCAATGGTCCAAGACCTGGCTGAACAACAGTTCCGGCAAGCACATCTTCGAAGTTGATGATCGGAATTCCGTATGCTTCGCCATCGAATTTCTTGTTCTTAATGGCATCCATCATTTTGGTGAATGAGTGAACCGTTACGTTGGCAGAAAGCTTTCCGCTACCTACAATGTATTCTCCAGATGGGTCCACGTCACAACCATGTGGCGATTTCGGAGTTGGGAGGAAGTAAACCAAACCTGGGCATTCTGCCGGATCAAGCACCTTCACTTCTTTTTTCCAAGTGGTTGTTGCCGTATGTGTTTTCTCGTTGTAAATGTTGTGTGCATAGTTGGCCGGCATGGTCTTGAACTTTCCAGCCTTCACATATTCCTCTGCCTTCTTCCAGTTCACTGCGGCAATGAAATCCTTGTCGTTCTGAGAAGAGTTCACTTCCATGAGAGACGCTGCTTCTTCGGTATTGTACGTGGTGAAGAAGAACCATCCGTGAGACTCGCCACGACCCGGGTGCGCCTTATCGTAATCGAATCCTGGCATCAGTATCTGGAATGCAATGTCCATTTCGCCATGCTCCTGATCGACAGAAAGGAAAGACAGAGCTCCTTTGAAGTTGCCCTTGTACTCGCTGATAGGCATGTCTCTTTGAGGAACCGGAACCGCGAAACGAGTACCGGCCACCACATATTCCGTATTCTCAGTAACGTAAGATGAACTGTGATTACCGGCAGAATTCGGAATCTCGATGATCTCAGTGGTTTCAAACGTCTTCAGATCGATCTTAGCGATACGAGGTGTGTTATTTCCGTTGATGAAGCACCATCTTCCATCGATGATACCATTGGTCTGAGAAAGATCGGGGTGATGCGCGTCATCCCATGGAATGAATCCGTAAGAGGTCTCCAACATCGGCTTGGTCTCTTCATTGTATCCATATGCTTTCTCGGCATCTTGAGAGAATACCGGAATGACTTTGAAAAGCCGTCCAGATGGAAGTCCGTAAACAGCCAACTGACCGCTGAACCCACCAGAAATGAATCCGTAGAATTCGTCATGCTCGCCTGGAGCCACATATACTTTTTCGGCATTGCTGCCAGACATGGCACCGCCACCGTCTTTTTTAGCACCCCCACATCCCACCAGCATTGCTGCGGAGATAATGGTTGCTGTCATTGAAAATATCGTCTTTTTCATCGTTCTATGATTTTTTGTTTGGTCGATTTTGGATTAAAGTGTTCTGAAGTATTCGAGAATTCCACGTGCCTCGGCTTCGGTCAGGCTCTGGTTGGCCATAGGCGCACTGTATTCCATAAGAAGCTGTTTTGCGGCCTCGTTCTCCTTCACCATCAATTCCGGGTCAAGTATCATGTTCATGATCCATTCAGGCTCTCTGCGGTCAACAACCCCAACCAGGTCGGGTCCCACAAATCGCTTCCCCATTTTATGGCAAGCAGTACATTTTGCCTCAAAGGTCTCCTTACCGGTTGCTGCCAAGGCATCATCTATTGTTGCGGGCAGATCAACGGATTTTATAGGTCCGACACCAAGGTCTTTGGCTGGCGCCTCCTTCTTTACCATTGACTCGGGCTTTGCCGTAGCGCCTTCCTGTTTCGTTTCACCTCCACCACAGCTTGCGAACATGGCAAGCATTGCTCCTACTACTATTAGGTTGATCGTTTTCATCTTTGATTTTTTAGATGTTGAGTTATTTGAGTTTATCCGGGCAGAATCACTTTATCCACCACGTTTATGATTCCGTTAGATGTTTGAACTGTACCGACAACTTTGGCTCCGCCAACAAACACGTCCTCGCCCTCCACTTTCACTTCGAGGTAAGAGCCATCTGCCATGTACAACTTCCGTCCCTTGCGTGCTTCCTTCTTCAATGCGTCTACATCGAACGAACCCGGGGCTGCATGTCCGGTGAGAATTCCAGCAAGCGTTGCCTTGTTTTCAGGAAGCAGAAGATTTTCCACTGTCCCTTCGGGTAAGGCGGCAAACGCATCGTTCACCGGTGCAAAGACCGTCAGTGGACCTGCATTGGCCAGCACATGCTCAATTTGCGCTGCTTGTACAGCTGCCACCAAGGTGCTATGATCAGCTGAGCCTATGGCAACCTGAAGGATATTCGGGTCCGAGTCTTCGTCAACCACAGACGCCTGTCCTAGTGGTGTGTTTTGCTCTGCAGCACTTTCTCCTGCCGAAGCAGATGACCCTGAACCTTTATCAGCGCCACCACACGAAACCATACCGAAAAGGGCGGTAGCTGCTAAAATTGATTTGAATGTTGTTTTCATGATATGAGAGTTTGGTTGATACTCATTATTGTTTGCCACAAAGAACTTCAGAGCGAAGCTGTCATTTACTGACGCGCATCATGTTTTAAAATGCTTTATAGCACTATTACAGGACACAATGAGCCTTTATTCATGTTTACTATCATATTTTGAATGCAAGAACAATTGCCGTTGATCGAATAGGACTGACAGGGAAATGTGCTATTCACCTGCCACAACTTGATATGATGTGTATTTTTCGGCTTCGACCTTAGGAATGAACTCAGCAGAATTAAAACAACTCGACAAGCTCATAGAGAACTACTGTACTCCTGAATGGAGGCAGTTGGCATTACAGCACACGACCACCATCGAATGCAAGGCGGGGGAGGTGATTTTCAATGAAGGCGAAAAGGCTGACCATATCTACATGGTGAAACACGGTCGGGTAAAGGTCTACTCTAACTATACGGCAAGCGTAGAAGTGATAGCCCGTTTTGCAACAGATGGCCAAGTAATAGGACACCGTGGATTCGGAGAGGATTTCACGTTTTCCATTTCTGCGGTGGCGCTGAGTCCATCGTCCATTTATGTATTGCCAATGACCGTGTTCCAAAGCCTGCTGAAGGCGAATAACCTGTTCTGCTATGCATTCATGATGTTTTTCGCAGAGGAGCTCAGACGTTCTGAACGTATGCGGAAAAATCAGCTCAACATGACCGTGAAGCAGCGTGTTGCTCAGGCCATTAGAATGAATATGGAAAGTTTCGGATTCAGCAAAACGGACGACACACTCCTTGATTACACCGTGACCAGAAAAGACCTAGCATCCCTAGCAAGTACCACGTATGAATCGGTGATCCGGAGCCTTGCCGAATTACAGTCGGAAGGAATCGTGGCAATTGAAGGGAAAAAGCTGCGGATAGTGGACAAGGACCGGCTTTGCAAGATGACCTTCTGCTCCAAAGAGCTGTCGTGAGCGATCGGCATTGAACCGGCCCCCCCGTCAAAACGGCAGGTTCTTCGGTGGTGAGAAGTCAGCAACCAGGAACAGATCGTATCCAATACAGTTGTAGCGTGGGATTCTGACAATCCAACCTGAATTCCGACTATTGCAGTACAATCTGAAACGTTGCCAAAAAAGCCCAACCACACCCGCTCCTTCGCCATCGTCACCTCGCTGTTCTTCATGTGGGGGTTCATTACCGTGTTGGTGGATTCGCTCATCCCTCGCTTGCGCGAGATCTTTGAACTGACCTATTTCCAATCGGGAATGGTGCAGTTCGCATTCTTTACCGCCTACGGGTTCATGTCAATCCCTGCTGGCTTCATTCATGCACGGATCGGCTTCAAGAAAGGCCTGTTGGTAGGATTGATGACAATGGGTTTCGGGTGTCTACTTTTCTGGCCAGCAGCAAGTTTCCGTCTGTTCGAACTCTTCCTACTCGGCTATTTTGTGCTGGCAGGAGGAATGACCATCGTGCAAGTAGCTGCCAATCCGTACGTGGCTGCTCTTGGTGAGCCGCAGACCGCAGCAAGCAGGCTAAATCTTTCACAAGCGTTCAATTCGTTGGGAACCACCCTTGCGCCCATGTTCGGTGCCATGCTGATCCTGAGCGACACCATCTACTCCAGCGCAGAGATCTCAACGCTATCTGAAGCAGATAAATTGACGTATTACGCTACCGAAGCTTCGGCCGTGCAAGGCCCTTTTGTGGTATTGGCATTGAGCCTTCTGGCCTTGGCCGCAATGGTGGCTTTGGTGAATTTGCCCAAAGTGCTCGACACCGAACATGCAGGGAGTTACCGCCAAGCGCTGAAGAACAGACGTTTGCTCTTGGGTGCCATTGGCATATTCGTTTACGTGGGAGCGGAAGTGGCCATTGGAAGTTATCTGGTCAACTACTTTTTAGACATGCAATTGACGGAGACGATCAAGAACAGTCCGTTCCTATCAACCATTTCCGCCACCATTCTGAATACTTCAGATCTCGATGGCATTGACCGCAAAGGAATTGTCGGTGCGTTTGTGATGTTCTATTGGGGAGGCGCCATGGTGGGCAGGTTCGTTGGGGCGTACCTGACGAGTGTGCTTGCTCCGGCCAAGGTATTGACCGGATTTGCAGCCTGCGCCATGCTGATGTTATTCATTTCCATGACCACCGCTGGCACAACAGCCATGGTTTCCATTCTGGCGGTGGGACTTTTCAATTCCATCATGTTCCCCACCATTTTCACCTTGGCCATTGATGGTCTGGGCGACCTGAAACCTCAAGGTTCGGGCATTCTCTGCACGGCCATTGCCGGAGGCGCTTTCATCCCGCCACTATACGGTTATTTTGCCGATCTGGTAGGATTGAAGCTTGCGTTCGTTCTGCTGATGTTATGCTACGGCTACATTCTTGTATACGGAATGATTGCAACCCGGCCAGGTCATTGATAAATACGGGAAGCTACCAGTTCTTGTTCGGCTTCGGGCCCATTTCAAATTCGAGTGTGCCACCTTGGATGATGTCGGCATGTCGGAGGAATGGTTCTTCCAACTCAATGCCGTTGAGTTTGGCGGACTGGATATAGATGTTCTTCTCAGAAACGTTCTTGGCAGTGATGACAAATTCCACGGAAGGGTCATCTGGATCGGGACGGACTGTGGCCTTCGGGAAAAGTGGTGTTCCAATGGCGTACAG
>JBFHEW010000021.1:0-12423 GCA_041583955.1 Bacteroidia bacterium
TCAAAGCATCGGAGTGCTGCATCCAATTCTTCCACCGCTCTCCAATCGTTCTGTGTGCGCGTGAGTAGACCCAACTGGCGCGCGTTTCTCCCGGAATGCACATCCAACGGACACGACAGAACGGATGGTGGAATGCGGGTCCAAAGCCCGAAATCGACCTCTCTGTCTGCCGGTCGTACCATCCAGCGTAAGTACATGTTGATGCGTTTCGCAGCAGAACCTCTTGCTGGGTCCGAAACGTGTTTGCGTGTCCTCATCTCGTGTGGAATACCGAAAAACGTGTTCTTGAAGTAGGAAATGGCATTCATCGGGTTGGTATCGTTGTTGGCAAATCCGTTCACGAATACATCTTCCAACGAAGCGTGCTGCGTGTATATGCTTCTTAACGAACGCACGAAGTGTTTCAGGTCATCTGCATTGAAGGTGCGGTGTACGAAGCCATTCAGCGCATTGAGGTCACTTTCGGAGTGCTCCATTACAAACCGATAAGGCTCGTGACCCATCCGTGCCATGGCGTTGTTTGAACTTTTAATGATGGTTGGGCGCTGTCCCCATGCAATGGTGGCCGCAATGAGTCCGCTCACTTCAATGTCGTTCCTGTCTGCGAATCGGTGCGGTATCGATATCGGGTCGCATTCGATGAAATGCGGTTGGCAGTATTCCAGATACTTTTCCTCGAGCAGATCCTTTATCTCGTTGTTGGTCATTGTGCTCAAAAGTATATCAGATCGTGGAGAAGATATGTCAATCAGCTGCATGTGTGCTGCCTATATTTGCCAGCATGCGCTGTGCTTACATTCTGTTCGTATCCATTCTGTTTCTCGCATCCTGTGCTGAAAAAAGCACTGATTCGGGTAGAACAGTGTTCCGATACAACGAAAGCAAGGGAATCACCTCGCTCGATCCGGCCCAGGCGCGCACAATGGGAAACATTTGGGCTACCACCCAGTTGTTCAACGGGTTGGTTCAGTTGAACGATCGGATGGAAGTGGAACCGGGCATAGCTCACCGCTGGGAAATAAGTGAAGATGGCCTTGTTTACCGCTTCTTTCTGAGGAAAGACGTGGTGTTCCATGATCATGAGTTGTTTGATGGAGGAACGGGTAGGAGCGTGGTGGCTGCCGATTTTGAGTACAGTTTCCATCGCATTCTTGATGAAGCGACACTCTCGCCAGGACGTTGGATCTTCAATGCGGTTGATGTTGCCAAAAACGGTGGGTTCAATGCTGTGAACGATACCGTTTTTGAGATCTACCTGAAGCACACGTTTCCGCCTTTTCTCGGTATCCTCTCCATGCAATATTGCTCTGTGGTTCCGAAGGAGGTGGTTTCCACTTTACAGAAGGATTTTGCTCGGAATCCGATCGGAACCGGCCCGTTCAAGTTCAAAGAATGGCACGAAGGGATCAAGCTGGTGATGCATCGCAACGAGAACTACTTTGAACTTGATTCCGCTGGTCAGCAGCTTCCATATCTCGATGCGGTGGGTGTTTCGTTCATTCCGGATCCGCAATCTATTTTCCTCGAATTCATGAAAGGAAATCTTGACATGCTTTCCGGATTGGAGGATGGCAGCTACAAAGACGCATTGATCACGTCCAATGGCAACATTCAACCCGAAATAAAGGATAGGATAACCATGCTTTCCGAACCGTTTCTGAATACCGAATATTTGGGTTTTCTGTTGAAGGACACCGTGAATGGAAACAGTAATCCATTGAATGATAGGTTGGTACGTCAAGCCATCAATCATGGTTTTGATAGGGTGAAGATGATGCGGTACATCCGTAACAATATCGGTTCGCCAGGGATTCACGGATTCTTGCCTACGGGCCTACCGGGCGAGTCGTTAAGGGTCAGCGGGTACCAGCATGACCCCGAACTGTCGAGGCGGTTATTGGCTGAGGCCGGTTATCCTAACGGGCAAGGGCTACCGGAAATCCCATTGTACACGACCTCGCAGTATCTCGATCTGTGTGAGTTCATGCAACATCAACTGGAAGAAGTAGGGATAAAACTGAGGATTGAAGTGAATCCGGGAGCAACGCATGGTGCGCTGGTGGGCAACTCGCAGGTGCCATTCTTCAGAAAATCATGGATTGCCGATTACGCAGATGCGGAGAACTACCTATCGCTATTCTACTCCATGAACCTCACTCCGAATGGGCCGAATTACACGCTTTTCTCCAACCCGGTTTACGATAGGTTGTACGAGGCATCGCTTGCCACAACTGATGACGAGCTTCGTTACTCCTATTACGCCCAGATGGATAGTATCATTGTAGCTGAGGCCCCTGTAGTAGTGCTGTATTACGATCAGGTGCTGCGGTTTGTGCACACCGATATATCAGGACTGGGTTCCAATTCCATGAACGGGTTATCGCTGAAAACCGTTCGGAAGGATCAATTCTGAAATTGCAGATTGGCCGAAACAGCAAAGTGATCCGACAGCTCGTAAGGGTGGACCATATGTTGGGACGCCACAAACTCTCTTGAAAAAAGAATGTTGTCTATTCTGAAAACAGGAAGTTGCACAAACGTGTTGCCAATGCCGCGTCCGCTTTGCGAAAAGCTATCCTCGAGTCCGGCAGCAAGTGTCTGGTACGCATAGGAGGTCGGTACATCGTTGAAATCGCCACAAAGAATGACCGGATAGGGGCACGCGTTCATGTGCGCTTTTACAAGCTCAGCCTGCTGAGCTCGTTTGCGGAATCCGTTTATCATCTGTTTCAGGATGTTCTTGCCTCCCACCAGGTCTTTCAGTTCCTGTTTGCTCACCAACTCATCGAGAACCGCGTAGCCCTCGCGCCCAAGTCGTATGCTTTGCAGATGGAGGTTGTAGACCCTGATCGTATCATCATTCACCTGCAGGTCGGTAAAGAGGCAGAGATTGCCATACGTGCCATCGAACTCTATTTTACCCTTGTTCACAATGGGGTAACTACTCAGCGTGGCCATTCCCCACAGCTGCTTGTTGTTCATTTTATCGGTGTAGTTCTCCACGTGCATATGCTTGAGGCTGTTCACTTCAAGTAACGTGTCAATGGTTGGGAAATACCCGGTATAATCATGATAGAATTCCTGAAAACAGAGAATATTCGGTTGCTGATTGAACAGGAAATCATAGATCCAATGGCGAGTGTTCTTGTTTTTACTCCAGTTGTAATAATCGAACAATCGCACGTTGTAGGTCATCACCTTCATTCCTTCAGATACTGTGGTTGGAGGCGATGTTCTGAGTTGAACGGTGGCAGCCACCAGGTCCCATCTTAGGAGCAGAAAGGCGATGTTGAGGAACATGAACCATTTTCTACGGAACAGCCAGTAAGCCGTGAACAGAACGATCCAAGCCAACACGACCGGATATCCCATGGCCACGAATGCCAATGGCCAGAACTTCAGTGGACTCACCATTCCAGCTGCATACGTGATGAGCAGAATCAGTAGAACAAGCACATTCAGGAACAGCATGAAGCGATCAATGAGATCTCGCTTTTTCAATCTGCTGACGTTCATATGTCCTTACTGGCTTTAAAGAGGATTTCCTTTTCCTTGCTGGAAAGGCTATCGTAACCTGAACGCTTTATCTTATCGAGAATTGCATCTATCTGGGCCTGCTTACTTGCTTTTTCCGCGTTGTAATCGTAATCAGATTTGGGTCTGCTGTGCACTACTTTGATCTTCTCTTTCTTTCGTATCGGAAAACCGTCTCTCATCCAGAAGAACGGCTTCAGGAAGTCTACCGTAAGGTCATTGCCCCGCTTCAGTTGCGAAGCGAAAACGAACCCGAACAGCGCTCCTCCCAGATGTCCGAAATGCCCTCCGGCATTACCGCTCGGAATAAGCAGCACATCCAATACAACGGAGACAATGGCTATGTACTTCAACTTAACGGGGCCAATGAGCACCAAGCGAACGACATAGTTCGGAACCGTAGTGGCTGCCGCAACCATGATGGCAAGTACCGCTGCCGATGCTCCAAGCGCGGTGATGCCATCCACCATTCCAGAAAACCTAGGGATCAGGTTCATCAAGAGTATGAATAGCACGGCACCGCTCAACCCACCCAAAAGAAAAGTGCTGAGTAGTTTCTTACTATCTAAGAAGTTAAGGAAGATGGTTCCTCCAAAATGAAGCCACATCATATTGAAAAGAATGTGCAGGAATCCATCGTGGATGAACATGTGGGTAACAATAGACCACGGGCGATAAAGTAGGGCAGAGGTTGAAGCCGGCACAGAGAGTAGTTCCACTATCTTTCCGTACAGAACTTCGTTTCCGGTAAGGAACAACAGAACCTGAAGCAACATCATGGCAAGGAAGATGCCCCCGTTGATGTAGATCAATTGCATCAGTATGTTTCCCGTTCTGAACTGGAAACGTATGTCGTCCAATAACGCCATGGATCAGAATCGAGAACCTTTCTTCTGCCAGTATTTTATCAGGATATAACCGAAGATCATACCGCCTAAGTGGGCAAAATGTGCAACATTGTCTCCAGCACGGTTACTCACACCTGAGAACAGCTCAATGAGCCCGTATCCGATCACAAAGTACTTTGCTTTTATCGGGAATAGGAAGTAGAGGTAGATCTGCGCATTCGGAAACATCATCCCAAAGGCCAGAAGAAGGCCGAACACCGCACCCGATGCACCTACAGTAGGTGTGTTCAGCAGCAGGTTCAATTGGGCAAGGCTCGCATCAGAATAATTCTGACCTGCCTGGAGCACCGAGGCTCCTTGGGCTCTCACCATTTCTATTTGATCGATGCTAAGCTCTCTGAGCACAGAAAAAAGCTGCCATTCCATCACTCCGAGATGAATGAAGCCTGCCCCGAGACCTGTGACCATGTAGTAGATCAGAAAGCGTTTTCCGCCCCAAAAGTTCTCTATGGCGTTACCGAACATCCACAAGGCGAACATATTGAAGAAGATGTGCTCGACACTTCCGTGCATGAAGATGTATGAGACAAGCTGGTGCGGTCTGAAAAACTCAGACTGAGGAATGAACAGACCGAGCAATTTCACCAGGTCGATACCATAGCGCGACAGGGCCATGGTGGCCAGAAAGAAAAGGCCGTTGATAATGAGTAGGTTCTTTACAACTGGTGGAAGAATGTTGAATCCTCCTGGTCTTATCTGTTGATACGACATACGTGCTTTCTGCTTCTGATCGTTCTTAAAATGCTGCCATTATCAGATTAAGATCCTTGAATGGCAGGTCGAATGTTTTGGCGAGATATTCGTTCGTAACGGCTCCGTTGAAGGTGTAAACGCCATTGCGTAGCCCTGTATCGAACCGCATCATATTGTTCAGTCCGCCAACATCTGCCATTTGTAACATCATGGGCGAAAAAATGTTGCTCAACGCCATGCTTGCGGTTTGGGCCACGCGCGAAGCAATGTTCGGAACGCAATAATGCACCACGCCATACTTCGTGAAAGTAGGGTGGGCATGATTTGTTACTTCAGAAGTTTCAATACATCCTCCTTGGTCAATACATACATCAATGATCACCGATCCGAACTTCATGTTGCTTACCATTTCCTCGGTAACCAGAATGGGTGCTCGGCCTTTGTTGGAGCGGATGGCGCCTATCACCACATCGGCATTCTCAAGCGCATTGGCCAATACATCCGGATGGATGGTGCTTGTGTATAATCGCTGCCCTATATCGTTCTGCATTCTGCTCAATTTCTGCAGCGAGTTATCGAAAACCTTCACTGAAGAGCCCAGACCGATTGCCGCTCGCGCAGCATATTCCCCTACGGTTCCTGCACCAAGTATCACTACTTCTGTGGGAGGAACGCCTGTAACGCCTCCCATCATCAATCCTTTACCTTCGTTCACATTCGACAGATACTCGGCAGCAATGAGGACCACCGTATTACCTGCTATCTCGCTCATGGATCGCACGAAAGGGTAGCCACCATCCGAATCGCGGATGAAATCAACGGCAATGGCCGTAACCTGCTTCTTAATAAGTCGCTTGAGGTAATTCTCAGGATGAACAGAAAGCTGCAACGCAGAAATGATGCATTGCTTCGGTTTCATGAGGTCGATTTCTTCCAACGAAGGCGGATCTACCTTAAGAATGATGTCTGCCTCGTAAACCTCCTTGGTGCTGTAGGCGATCTTAGCACCGGCCTCGCTGAAATCCTTGTCCTCGTAATGCGCGCCTTTACCAGCCCCTGTCTCAACAATAACACGATGGCCATTGAAAACGAGACGGGCAACAGCCTCAGGTATGAGCGCAACACGGTTTTCCTGTAACGTACATTCTTTTGGGATGCCGATGAAAAGCTCTTTCTGGCTTTTGGCCACTTCCAATGTTTCCTCTTGCGGCATCAGCCCTCCAGAGGCCGTTAAAGTGAAAAAACCGCCTTCTTGTTTGGTCATTTGTTGTTGGTTACGATTATTGTCCGATGGCCATCTGTTACACGTATGTTCACCATTACATGCTCTTCCGGAATGAGTCCCGATGCCATTTCGGGCCACTCCACCAAACAAAGATACCCACTAAAGAAGTAGTCTTCGTAACCTATGTCAAATAGTTCCTCTTCCGAACGTATACGGTATAGGTCGAAATGATAGACGGGCCCAATGGCGCTTGCATACTCGTTCACCAACGAGAACGTAGGGCTGCTCACTTCATCATCAATTCCTAGATGCTTGCAGAACTGTTTGATGAGGGTGGTTTTACCAGCTCCCATTTCGCCCGAAAAAAGCACGATCCTGTTCTCCGAAGTGAGCGCTTTCAGGTACTCACATACGGGTTTGAGATCGGATACGGATGTTGCTCGGAATTCCTCGGTCAAAACGGATGGTTTCAACCGCGAAGATAAACCTACTTTTTGGTCTTGTCCTGATTATGCGGGTAGTAATTCTTCAAAATCGATTCCATCTGTTTCTCGCCTTTGCATACGGCTTCAATTTCGGCCCACATTTCGGCCGAAATGAGTTCGCGCAGTGGCTGAGGGTGTTGTGTGATGTGATGGAAAACCTTCTTCAACTGCTCGTCCCAAACGTGGTGGTAATTCTTAAGGTCGTCCGGGTAAACCACTTTTCGTTCCGTGCCTTCATCAATACCTTGGAACGGCTCCGGAATGTTCAGATAACCGTAGTCGTCAGTCAACTGTTCTCCTGGATGAATATCGCGAATGGCTATCTCGAAATCGTATGCGGTTGTAAGGCAGTTTGAGTTGAAACTGTGATTCACATACCTACCATTGTCCCAGCAAAGCACATAATTCCCTTGCGCGTTGCGGAATGTGTAGAAATCAAGGATGTTCTGATAGATCGGCTCGAAACTATGGAAGGTTTCCGGACTGAATTCACGGTCCAATTTATCAAGCACCCACGTGATGGTGCCGGCAGGGATGAATTCAGTGGCTACAACACCGTAGCCGATCTCGTTACTAATGAATTTAAGTTCAGTTTTTGGATGTATCATGTTAAAGCCTTCGGGCGCTAAGTTCCGCCCGAAATATGACGTCAAAATTAGATCTGAATTTGCAAAATAATTCCAAGATACACGAATGTATGCAATTGAAAACCAATCACATATGACCAGGTGTTCTATTTGGAGCCCAAATGAACGATCGGAATCATCATTTCTTCGAGCGAAATGCCTCCATGTTGAAAGGTATTCCGGTAGAAATTGACGTAGTAGTTGTAGTTGTTGGGATAGGCGAAGAACTTATCCTCCTTGGCAAAGATGAATGACTGGCTCACGTTCACCTTGGGCAGATACGCGTCATGCGGATTCTTCACCGCGAATACGTCCTTGGCCTCGTAGTTCAGGTTCTTGGCCTGCTTGTAACGCAGATTCGTGTTGGTGTTCTTGTCGCCAATCACTTTGCTCGGTTCCTGAACTCTAACGGTTCCATGGTCGGTGGTTATCACCACATTCACATCGTATTCTGCAATACGCTGCATCATGTCTTTCAGTGGAGAATGTTCAAACCAACTCAAGGTGATGGAACGGTAAGCGGCTTCATCATCTGCCAATTCCCGTATCATCTCCATTTCGGTACGTGCGTGCGAGAGCATGTCCACGAAATTGTACACGATCACGTTCAGATCGTTGTTCATCATGTTCGGAATGGACTCAACCAGCTTCTTGCCCGCCTGATGTTTCGTGATCTTGTTATAGCTGTATTTCTGACTGAGGTTAAGTCGCTGAAGTTGATCCTTGAGGAAGTCCTCTTCATACATGTTCTTTCCGCCTTCATCCTCATCATTCATCCACTTGTCCTTGAAACGTCTTTCGATATCGAGCGGAGTGAGGCCAGCGAAGATCGCATTACGTGAGTACTGCGTGGCCGTTGGTAATATGCTCAGGAAAATGTCCTCGCTTTCGAGCTTGAACATGTCAAGCACGCGTGGTTTGATGATGAGCCATTGGTCCCATCTCAGGTTATCGATAAGGAGCATGAATGTGGGCTTCCCTTTTCCGATCCTTGGGGCGATCTTGTTCTTGAATACGGTGTGCGACATGGTCGGATTATCTTCCGATGTTCCGCTTATCCAATCGATGTAATTATCCTCTACGAATTTGAAGAACTGCGCGTTGGCCTCTGTTTTCTGTGACGAAAGGATCTCAGACATCCCGTCTTCCTTGCTTCGTTCCAGCTCCAGTTCCCAATGCACCAATTTTCGGTACACGTCTTTCCATTCCTGATAATTGAGGCGGTCGCCCAAGCGCATACCTATTTCCCTGAATTCGCGCTGATAAC
Organism: Bacteroidia bacterium; assembly: GCA_041583955.1. Lineage (GTDB taxonomy): Bacteria > Bacteroidota > Bacteroidia > UBA10329 > UBA10329 > UBA10329. Next base: position 8,739 of record JBFHEW010000021.1, read on the forward strand.
TATGACTGGTAGCTTCTGCAATGAGCCGCTTCTTATCGAGATTCTTCTTAATGGTGAGCAGGATCTGATTAGGATTGACAGGTTTTATAAGGTAATCGGAGATTTTGGACCCGATGGCCTCTTCCATGATGTGTTCCTCCTCACTTTTGGTGATCATCACCACCGGAACCCGGTTGTTCTTGTTCTTCATTTGAACAAGCGTTTCCAACCCCGAAAGGCCGGGCATGTTCTCGTCAAGGAAAACAATGTCAAAATCCTGCTCGTCAAAGAGGTCCAAGGCATCATCTCCATTTGTAGCTGTTTCAACCTCAAATCCCTTCTCTTTCAAGAACATTAAATGCGGTTTCAGCAGGTCAATCTCATCATCTGCCCATAGTATCCTCAATTTCTCCATATCGTATTTAGTTATTTTCGTGGCCGAAGGTTGCCAAAATTAGCACTCTAACGGGCCGAATGGGAATAAAGTATGTTAAGCGAAAGATATTCAACGATCCCGTTTACGGGTTTATAACCGTTCCATATCCGATAGTGTTCGATATCATCGAACATCCGTTCTTCCAGCGCTTGCGCAGGATAAAACAACTCGGGTTGACACATCTTGTCTACCCGGGCGCGTTGCACACGCGGTTCCATCACACGTTAGGCGCCATGCACCTCACGGGTCTGGCCGTAGAGGAGTTGCGTGCGAAAGACTATGCCATCACAGACGAGGAGGCTGTTGGCGTTACCCTCGCCATTCTCATGCACGACATAGGTCATGGACCTTTTTCGCATGCGCTGGAGCATAGTATCGTGTCGGGTGTCACGCACGAAGACCTTTCTGCGCTCTTCATGGAACGTCTCAATGAGGAGTTCGGAGGGAAACTCGATGTGGCCATTGCCATTTTCAACGACCGCTATCCGAAGCGCTTTTTGCATCAACTTGTAAGCAGTCAGTTGGACATGGACCGGTTGGATTACCTGAAGCGCGATAGTTTCTTCACGGGTGTTTCTGAAGGAATCGTAGGTTCTGACCGCATCATAAAGATGCTGCACGTGGTCAACGATGACCTGGCCGTGGAGAGCAAAGGCATCTATTCCATTGAGAAATTCATTGTGGCGCGGAGAATCATGTATTGGCAGGTTTATCTGCACAAGACGGTTCTTTCTGCCGAATATCTGCTCATTCACATCCTTAAACGGGCCAAAGAGCTTACCGAAAAAGGGGAGGAGTTGTTTGCAACCCCTGCGTTGCGTGTCTTTCTGAAAAGAAAAGTCACCCGAGAGGCTTTCGAGAACGAACCCGAGCTGCTTACACGATTTGCTGAATTGGACGATTTTGATGTGCTTACATCGGTAAAGGTCTGGAAACACCACTCCGACCCGGTGCTTGCCAAGCTGTCCGGATTCATGGTGGACCGCAAACTACTGAAGATCAAGATGTTCTCAGAACCCATTGCCGGTTCAAAGATCGATGAGTTAAGAAAGAAGTTGGCAGTCGATTGGCAGATCTCGGAGACGGAAGCCGCGTATTTCGTATTCAGCGATTCGATTGCAAACAGCGCCTATAACCTGAAAGACGACCGCATCAACATCCTGTTCAAAGACGGGAAGGTGAAAGACCTGACCGAGGCGGCAGACACACTTAGTTTGAGCGTGCTTTCAAAACCCGTTGAAAAACACTTTCTTTGCCTACCATCACACCTGACCAACCAATTATAAACCTGCTGCCGATCGGTTAACATCTACTTTAAACAGGTTCATTAAATTTTACTTTTGCGCGGATGATTTTGACCGCTGGTGTTATTGCTGAGCTTATTGGTGGCAGCGTTGATGGAGACCCTCAAGTACAGGTCAGTACTGTGAGTCCCATAGAAAGCGGTTTTCCAGGTTCGTTGTCCTTTCTGGCAAATCCGAAGTACAATGAATTCGTTTTGACCACAAAAGCCTCTGTTGTCATTGTAAAGAATGATTTTGAAGCAGAGTTCGATGTGAAACCAACACTGATCCGTGTTGCCGATCCCTATTCGTGTTTCGCTCTTTTGCTGCAGAAGTACGATGAGATGAACCGTCCCAAGCCTGGCATTCATCCTTCTGCCGTTATTTCAGATTCTGCCACCATTGGAAAGAATGTAACGCTATCTGCAGGTGTTGTGGTAGAAGATAACGCAGTGGTTGGCGATGGCTGCATTCTCGGTGCTCACGTTGTACTGGAGAAGAATGCAAAGGTTGGCAACGGCTGCAAGTTGCATACTGGGTCAAGAGTTCTGCATGATTGCATCGTTGGAAATAACTGTACCCTTCATGCAGGTGTCACCATCGGAAGCGATGGCTTCGGTTTTGCCCCATCCGATGTGGCCTATAGCAAGATACCTCAGGTCGGTAATGTGGTGCTCGAAGATGACGTGGAGATCGGTTCCAATTCAACCATCGACCGCGCTACCATGGGCTCAACCATTATCAGAAAAGGAGTGAAGCTTGACAACCTGATACAGGTGGCGCACAACGTTGAGATAGGTGAGCACACCGTGATCGCTGCCCAAACAGGAATCGCTGGGTCTACCAAGATCGGTAGTCGGTGCATGATTGGCGGCCAGGTAGGTATCATCGGTCACCTCAAAATAGGCGATAACGTGAAGATAGCTGCGCAAAGCGGTGTAGGTAATAACCTGCCCGATAATGCCATCGTACAGGGTTCTCCTGCATTCGAAGTAGGCAACTACCGTAGGTCATATGTGTCGTTCAGACGATTGCCCGAAACCCTGAAGGCGATAGAAAACAAATTGAGAGACCGATAGATGAGTTTGAGGCAACGGACGATAGCTGCTGCATGCAGTGTAAGTGGAGTAGGTTTGCACACAGGGGCAAACGTGAAACTCACTTTCAAACCTTCTGAAGACGGACATATCGTATTTGTCCGCACCGATCTGGGCAATGCACCGATAAAGGCTATTTCTGCCAATATCATAAGTACATCGCGAGGAACGACCATCGGGTCTGGCGATGCACAGGTCAGCACCATTGAGCACGTCATGGCTGCTTTATCGGCACAAGGTATCAGTAGTACCATCGTAGAGATAGATGGACCGGAGTGCCCGATTTTGGATGGTAGCTCGAAAGAACTCTATGAAGCGTTGAAGCAAACCGGTATCAAGGAATTGGAAGGTTTGCAAGATGTGTTGACAATTGAGTCAAACATCGAGTTCAAGGATGAGGAGACCGGAGCGGAATACCTCATCGTGCCTTCAGATTCTCCCCGGTTCACGGTGATGATCGATTACAACAGTAAGGTACTTCCTCCGCAACATGCGGTCATGAACAGTTTTGATGATTTTGAAACTGAAATTGCCCCGAACAGAACATTCTGCTTCTTGCATGAACTGGAATTGTTGCTCGAACATAACCTGATAAAAGGAGGAGGCCTTGGCAATGCGGTGGTATTCGTAGAGCATCCAATGGATGAGGAGAAGCAGGAAAAGCTTGCGAAAGACTTCAATCAACCGGATATCAGGGCTACCCGATCAGGAACACTTAACAACACCGAACTGCGGTTCCCAAATGAGCCCGCACGCCACAAGTTGCTCGATCTTATAGGTGACCTGATGCTGGTGAATGCCCGCGTCAACGGACACATCATCGCCACCAAACCGGGTCACGGAAGCAATTCACGGTTCGGGAGATTCCTGACCGGATTGGTGAAGGAGAA
>JBFHEW010000022.1:0-12397 GCA_041583955.1 Bacteroidia bacterium
CAGAAAGAGATGAAAGCGTGGTGATGTGAGATTTCCGAACCGGGTGTTTTGCGGCTCGGAAAAACGATGTTTATATCCACGCTTCGTGCAATGGTTTTTATAGTTTACCAAAGTACACGTTGTGGAAATGGAGAGCTGAAATCGGCAGTAGGTTGTAATGTTTTTTTTCTGCCGGAAGTCAAAATTTCAATAATCCTTTGAATACCGCGTAAATTTGTAACCTGAATGAAGAGAGCAGTTTTTGCGGATCGTGTATGGACTGTTGAGCTCTCATTTTAACTATGGATTAAAATAAAACGAAGAATAGATTGAGCCCCGTTGGAATTCCAGCGGGGTTTTTTTGTGGGCCAATGAATCAACTTTTATATACGATGGTGCATTTGAATCAACTTGAGCGATGGGTCAGAATATGCCAAGGGATTGAAGCATCCATTGGTCAGCGGATATGCAGAAAGTATCTCCGTATCGTTGAATTACGGTGTTCGAAACTGCCATGACAGGGCACGGAATGTTGTACAAGGTTTTGAGGTTGTGGATGTTCATTTCTAAAAGTTGTCGATTAAAGCGACATCACTCAGGAGAAAGGTTTCGGGCCGGATTTAATCAAGGCCTTTTCCATTTCAGAATTTATGGGATTGAGCATTCAGAAACTTCGGTTTTAGAGATGAAAGAAGTTCTGAAATCATTTCAGATCCGATTGGCGCTTGGACCGATTGGAATTAACAAATAACTGTGTAAACGAACTATTAGAATAAGCGTTATGAAAAAAGTGCCAATAAACATACTCATGGTTGCTGCCTCTGCCATGATCACTACTCAACCACTGTTGGGACAGACTGCAATCGATTGTTTCTATCCTCCTGGATTTATTTCCGATTACGAGAAAGTATTTCCGGATGGTTACACTCCGTGCGAAGGTTCTATGACACCTCGTGCAAGTGATTTTTCTTTTGTAGGGAAATCGGTATCCCTTACACCTGGCGAGACTACTTCGTTCGTATTGCAAGGCGGGCAATGTGCGCTCTTTCGGACGTTTCCTCCCGTTGGTCAACGAGCTCAATTATTCAACTATCAAGAAGGAAAACTCACTACCACCGAAGTGTTCGGTGGGCAGAGGTTGGTAACCGTCATTGATACATCCGACCTTTCGGAAGTCAGTTACCCGACAGACAAGTTACATGATGTTCAGATATATGAGGATTATGTGGTGCGTTTCGGTCAGTACGGCAACAAACAGAACGTAGTGATGGCTGTTCATAGAACTGATTTGTCAGACACGCTATTCGTACAGGATACCAACGGTTTAACGTTAGGCTCCTATTTACCCTCACACTATTGGATTGATTATGGTCCTTTTTCAGCCGATCACCGGCATGCTAATGGTTTTTCTTTCAAGGACGGATGGTTAGCGATTTCATCTAGACATCTCAATGAGCTTTCTCTAGAGCGTGTAGGCGTTGCAAACACTTTGTCGCGTTTACGGCCTTATTCAGACACGCTGAACAATTTTAGGTGGGCTGATGATGCAAGTGAGGGGCTTTATGGCATGCATAATCCGAAGATCATTTCAGTTTCTGGAGATACGGTCATAATATCTTGTTTTGACAATGGCAACTTCAGGTCATGGAGTCAAGAGTATGATACCGTAGTGGCAGATATCGATGACAACAACGTCATGGACACGGTGATGGTTCCAACACTGACTGCAAAATCATTCTCCCGAGGGGTTGTGTTGGAAATTGATACAGAAGGAAGGAATGTCAGGATAGTGAAAGAATATTTCCCTAACGGGCTTTTCTACGGGGGAGCAATGGGGAGCTTTGATGTTGTTGAGGATTCGCTTTATTCGTTCTGTTACGGATTGGTGGATGGCGAATACCCGTATTCTCCGTTCGAAAGTACGTATACGGATTCGGAAAATCCTTTATTCGGACTTGTTGATAGCAATTCTGGGGAAAAATTGTTTTCCGGCTATTATCCTGATGAAGATCTCGCCATGTATCGTTTTCAAGCCGTTCCACATTCTGTTGTAAGTCAGCCTGAAGTGGAATGTTCTCATTATGGAAACGGATTATTCGTGCTTTCAGCCCCGAATGAACTTGGTTCCAACGTCAAATGGTCAAACGGACAGACCGGTACTGAGATCATTGTTCCTACTGGTTCTGATTATCTGTTTTGGACGACATCTGAGAAATACAATCGGGTTTCGAAGGTTTTTTCACCTTCCGAGCAAGCGTGCCTCATAACCGGTCAGCAATATCAAACGGAAGTGAAACTTCAAATTCCAACAGTTCTTACTAATGAGGATCTGGACAAATATCTACGTAATTATAACGGAACCCTTATTGATCTTCAGGGTAGAGTCGTGACAACTCGTCCTGCACCTGGTTGGTACATTATTACGTCCTCAGATTTCGGATACGCAGGAAGACATTTGCTGAGCCTTTGAAACATTGATATTTAGATCATGGACTAATTGGCTCCAGTTAGTTCCGCAGCATTGAACCAGTTGTTATGGGCTCGTTGGTTTCAAAGGATTTCTTTCGTTAATTAGCGGCTCAATTATGAACAGAACGCATCATCACCATCATCTTACCTACTCGGAAAAACCGGAGTAAGCTGATGCATTGATGCCCATTATTTAGGACATATCAAGCCCCATCGGAACTCCGATGGGGCTTTTTTGTTGAATGAACTGACATGGAAAAACTTAGAATAGCAATACAGAAGAGCGGTAGGCTCAGCGAGAAAAGTTTAAAGCTTTTGGCCGACTGCGGAATCCGCGTGAACAATGGTGGAAAGCTGAAGGCCGATGCAGCCAACTTTCCGCTGGAGGTGCTTTTTCTTCGCGATGACGACATCTCGCAATACGTGGAAGAAGGCGTGGCCGATGTGGGTATGTTGGGCGAGAACACCGTCATTGAAAAGGGTAAGAATGTGGAGGTGGTTCGGCAATTGGGGTTTGCCAAATGCCGACTTTCATTGGCTGTTTCCAAAGAAGTGAATTACTCTGGGACCAGCTGGTTTGAAGGCAAGAAAGTAGCCACGAGCTATCCTGAGATCCTTGGTCAGTATTTCAAACAGAAAGGCGTGAATGCCACCATCGAGGTCATCAGCGGAAGCGTGGAGATTGCCCCAGGGATCGGTTTGGCAGAAGGCATCTGCGACATCGTCAGCACGGGAAGTACGCTCCTTGCCAATGGACTAAAAGAGGTTGAGCAAGTAATGACCAGTCAGGCCGTGCTGATAGCAAATCCGAATCTGTCCGTAGTGAAAAAGGCTCTGCTCGAAAGCATCCTTTTCCGAATGAATGCTGTGCAGAAGGCTTCGGAGAACAAATATATTCTGCTCAATGCGCCAAACGACAAGCTGAAGGAGATCACGGAAGTGCTTCCGGGTATGAAAAGCCCCACCATTCTGCCGTTGGCCGAAGAAGGTTGGAGCAGTTTGCACAGCGTGGTGAAGGAAGATGAATTCTGGGAAGTGATAGACAAGCTCAAAGCCCTTGGTGCAGAAGGGATCCTTGTGTGTCCGATTGAAAAAATGATCCTGTGATGAAAGCGTATCGAAACCCCAAACCAAGTGATCGGTTGTTGCTTTGCAAGCGTCCGAGTATCGATCTTTCTGAGCTTCAGCCAAAGGTGCAAGCGGTGTTGGATGAGGTGAGAACGAGAGGCGATAAAGCGCTGTTTGAACTCACTTCGCAGTTCGATAAGGTTGAACTTGAATCTTTGGTTCTTGCTGTTCCTTGCTCGGTGGAACTCAATGACGAGTTGAAATCAGCGATTGATGTGGCCTGGAGCAACATCCACAAATTCCACTCAGCGCAGCAACAATTACCCGAAAAGGTGGAAACAACCCAGGGCGTTTTCTGCTGGCGAAAAAACATTGCCATCGAGAGGGTCGGCCTGTACATTCCGGGTGGTAGCGCGCCTTTATTTTCTACGCTGTTAATGCTCGGGATTCCAGCCAAGATTGCGGGTTGTAAGGAAATTGTGGTCTGCACGCCTCCGCGAAAAGACGTTTCGGTGGATGCGGCCATTCTGCACGTAGCGCAAAAACTAGGATTGAAGCAGATCTACACCATTGGTGGCGCACAGGCCGTGGCTGCCATGTCTTCAGGAACAGAAAGCATCCCAAAAGTGGACAAGATCTTTGGGCCGGGAAACCAATATGTGACGATGGCCAAGCAACTGGTGCAACAGCAAGGCGTGGCTATTGATATGCCGGCTGGACCAAGCGAAGTGCTGGTGATCGCTGATGAAAGCTGCGAACCTGCGTTTGTTGCCGCAGACCTGCTCAGTCAGGCGGAACATGGACCGGATAGTCAGGTGATTCTGGTAGTTGTCAAGAGCGAAAGAGTCGTTACAGAAATTCTTTCTGAAGTTGACCAACAGTTGAATCAACTTCCACGAAAAGACATCGCCAAGCTGGCCTTGGAAAATAGTTCCGTTATCGTAGTGGATTCAGCCGAAGATGCGATGGATTTCTCAAACCAATACGCACCAGAACACTTGATTCTGGCAACACAGAACGCGGATGAATTGGCTGAGAAAGTGGTGAATGCTGGCAGCGTTTTTCTCGGCAACTACAGTTGCGAAAGTGCGGGCGACTACGCCAGCGGAACCAACCACACCTTGCCGACAAACGGCTATGCACGGAGCTACAGTGGGGTGTCGTTGGACAGTTTTGTGAAGAAGGTGACCTTCCAGAAACTGACCGCTGCTGGAATCCAGAACATTGGGCCGAGTATCGAAACCATGGCTGCGGCCGAGCAATTGGATGCGCACCGAAACGCAGTTTCACTCCGATTAAAGAAGTTGAACAATGGTTGATATTCAGAAATTGATACGACCGAATGTGCGGAACCTGAAACCGTACAGCAGTGCCCGCGATGAGTTCAAAGGCTCGGCATCCGTGTGGCTGGACGCCAACGAAAACCCGAACAACAATGGCCTGAACCGGTATCCCGATCCGCTGCAGAAAAAGCTGAAAGCACGTATTTCCGAGCTGAAGAACGTTCCAGCCGAAAACATCTTTCTCGGCAACGGAAGCGATGAAGCCATTGACTTGCTCTTTCGCGGATTCTGTGAGCCCGGAAAGGACAAAGCGCTAATCTGTTCGCCCACATACGGCATGTATCAAGTAAGTGCGGATATCAACGATGTGGAGGTGATTGATGTTCCGCTCACCCAAGATTGGCAACTGAATACCGAAGGCATCCAAAAGCATTTCGCTGATCCGAACATCAAACTGCTGTTCATCTGTTCGCCTAACAATCCGACAGGAAATTGCATGGATAGAAAAGATGTTCTTTCCCTTGCGTCCAAGTTCAATGGATTGGTGGTGATTGACGAAGCATACATTGATTTTGCGGAGCAGAAATCATTCACGAAAGAGCTTGGAAACCACAATAATCTCGTAGTACTTCAAACGCTCAGCAAAGCGTGGGGATTGGCGGGAATCCGTTTAGGAATGGCTTTCGCGAATGAAGAAGTGATTGAGGTTTTGAACCGCATCAAGCCACCTTACAACGTCAATCAACTCACGCAGGAAGTCGCCTTGAAAGAACTGATAGATGAGGCAGGCTTTAAGAACGAAGTTGAAGTGATTCTTACTGAAAGAACACGTTTAACAAATGAGCTTTCGCAACTGATAAACGTGCTGCACATCTATCCGTCTGATGCCAATTTTCTGTTGGTGAAATTCAGGCAACCGAAAGTGGTTTACGATGCATTGACTGAGAAAGGAATTGTGGTCCGCGACCGCTCAAAAGTTGCCGAAGGCTGCCTTCGGATCACTGTTGGAACATCAGAAGAGAATGCGCGACTTTTGAGAGAATTGGAAGCTAGGAGTTAGAATTTAGAAGCGAGAATAATGAACAAACCGACCAAAAGTTTTCGTGAATTGATAGTGTGGCAAAAAGCACATCAACTTGTATTGACTACCTACACCATAACAAAAGGTTTCCCCAAGGAGGAGTTATTTGGATTAACCTCGCAAATGAGGCGTTCGTCCGTTTCTGTTGCAGCAAACATTGTAGAAGGTTATCGAAAAAGAGGCAAGGCAGACAAAGCTAGATTCTTGAATATCTCGGAGGCTTCCTTAGATGAACTCAACTACTATTTTCTTCTTTCAAACGATCTTGATTACATCTCGGGAATTGACCATGAGCGAGTGGAAATACAGTGCCAAGAAGTATCTAAGCTTCTCAATGCTTACTCATCCACAATTCGTAAATCTTCTAACTTCTAGTTTCCTCACTCCTAACTTCTATGAAAATGAAAAAGGTCTTATTTATTGATAGGGACGGAACGATCATCAAAGAACCAGCTGATGAGCAGATCGACAGCTTCGAGAAGTTGGAGTTCTATCCGGGCGCCATTTCCAATCTCGCCAAAATTGCCAAGGAGTTGGATTACGAGTTGGTGATGGTGACCAATCAGGATGGGTTGGGAACGGAATCGTTTCCGGAAGACACATTTTGGCCTGCCCATAACCTGATGATGAAAACCTTAGAAGGCGAAGGAATCCGCTTTGCGGAAGTGCTCATCGACCGCAGTTTTCCTGTGGATAATGCACCAACCCGCAAGCCGCGAACTGGCCTGTTGACGCATTTCATCAAAGGGAATTACGACCTCAAGAATTCTTTTGTGATAGGCGATCGGAAAACGGATGTTGAATTGGCCGAGAACCTTGGTGCGCAGGCCATTTTTATTTCCGAAGAAAAGTCTGATTGCGCACTTACCACCACTTCATGGAATGAGATCTATCGTTTTCTGAAGGAGCAACCGCGCTTAGGTTCAGTCCATCGGAAAACTTCGGAAACGGATATTCAAATTGACTTGAACTTGGATGGTTCAGGAAAAGCAAGTATCGAGACGGGTTTGGGTTTTTTCGACCACATGTTGGAGCAATTGGCCAAACACGGAAATATGGATTTGATGGTAAAGGTTGATGGTGATCTGCACATTGACGAGCACCACACCATTGAAGATGTGGCACTCGCTTTAGGTGAAGCGTTTGACCACGCACTCGGTTCACGGAAAGGTATTCAGCGTTATGGTTTTTTACTGCCGATGGATGATTGCCTAGCGCAGGTCGCCATCGATTTCGGTGGTCGCCCGTGGTGCGTTTGGGAAGCCGATTTCAAGCGAGAAAAAATTGGGGAAATGCCGACCGAAATGTTCTCGCATTTCTTCAAATCGTTCTCAGATAAGGCGCGTTGCAACCTGAATATCAAGGCTGAAGGGCAGAACGAGCACCACAAGATCGAGGCGATCTACAAAGCTTGGGCGCGGGCCATTCGTATGGCGGTTTCGCAGACTTCAGACGGCTCGATGCCATCAACAAAAGGAGTGTTGTAAAAGCAGTTGGAAGGCAGAAACGAGAAGTAAGGAGAATGGAATCGAAAATCGTAAATCAACAATCTAAAATCCGGTGATAGCTATTGTCAAATACAACGCGGGCAATATCCGCTCGGTTATGAATGCGCTGCATCGCTTAGGCGTGGAAGCGCTCGTTACCGATGACCCGGAACTCCTTCGCGAAGCGGATAAAGTCATTTTTCCAGGTGTCGGAGAAGCCAGTTCTGCCATGCGCTACCTGCGAGAAAGAGAATTGGATCAAGTGCTGAAAAACTTGCATCAACCTTTTCTCGGCATCTGTCTTGGATTGCAGTTGATGTGCAAACATTCGGAAGAAGGAGACACGGAATGTCTGGGTATTTTCTCAGAAAACGTGAAGCGATTTCCAACCGCCAAAGAAAAAGTCCCGCACATGGGTTGGAACAATTGTGTGGAACTGAAAGGCCCACTTTTCAATAGGATTTCATCCGATGACGACTTCTATTTCGTGCATAGCTATTACGCGGAGCTCGGCTCACAGACCACTGCCGAATGCGATTACATCCTGCCGTTTTCAGCAGCATTGCAGCAGGATAATTTTCATGCCGTTCAGTTCCATCCAGAGAAGTCGGCCGATGTCGGACAGCAACTCATAAAAAACTTTCTGCAGCTATGAGAATCATTCCCGCCATTGACATCATTGACGGAAAGTGTGTGCGGCTTTCGCAAGGCGATTACGGCCAGAAAACCGTTTACAACGAGAATCCGTTGGAGGTCGCTAAGCAGTTCGAAGATGCAGGTTTAAAGTACTTGCATTTGGTGGATCTGGATGGGGCCAAAGCCAAGAAAGTCGTCAACTGGAAAGTGCTGGAAGCGATCACGTCTCAAACCGATCTGAGCGTGGATTTCGGTGGAGGTTTGCGTACAATGGAAGACGTTCAGACCGTACTTGATTGCGGAGCGAAACAGATCACGGCAGGTAGTATTGCGGTTAATGATCGGGAAACAGTTTTGGCTTGGATTTCCGAGTTCGGAGCTGAGCGGATCATTCTTGGCGCGGATGCCAAAAATGGACGAATCGCCACGCATGGTTGGCTGGATGATTCGGGTTTGGATGCCATCGGATTCATAGCTGATTATCAGCAAGAAGGAATTGAATACGTGGTCTGTACCGACATTGCCAAAGACGGAATGCTCGAAGGACCATCCATTGAACTCTACAAACAGATTTTGAAGAAAAATGCTGGCTTGAAACTGATTGCAAGCGGTGGCGTTTCTTCGCTCGAAGACCTCATACGACTGAAGCAAATCGGCTGTGAGGCTGCGATTGTCGGTAAAGCCATCTATGAAAACCGAGTGACACTGAAAGAACTATCCGAATTATAAATCTCTGCGCCTTTGCGTCTTTGCGAGAAAATCAATGCTGAAAAAACGAATCATTCCCTGCCTCGACATCAAAGATGGTCGCACTGTGAAAGGTGTGAATTTTGTGGATATCCGCGATGCAGGCGATCCTGTGGAATTGGCCAAAGCCTACGTACAGCAAGGAGCCGATGAATTGGTGTTTCTCGACATCACGGCTACGGTTGAAGGCCGCAAAACCTTTGCCGAGTTGGTCGGTCATATTGCGGAAGAGATCAATATTCCCTTCACGGTAGGCGGTGGAATCAGCTCCATAGCAGATGTGGACATTCTGCTTTCGGCAGGTGCCGATAAAGTGAGCGTGAACTCTTCTGCCATCAAACGCCCAGTGCTCATTTCAGAGCTCGCGCAGCAATTCGGGAACCAGTGCGTGGTTGTGGCCATTGATGCTGGTCTGGTTGATGGGAATTGGCGTGTTTTTACGCATGGTGGCAGAACCGCAACTGACATTGACGTGTTTTCTTGGGCGAAGGAAGCGGAGGAACGAGGAGCAGGTGAACTGCTGGTCACTTCCATGCAGCATGATGGCACGAAAAGCGGTTTCGCCATTGAATTATTGAAGGAGTTGGATGCGATCACCAACATCCCAATTATCGCTTCGGGCGGAGCTGGAAATGCGCAACATTTTGCGGATGTATTTGAGCAAACAGGCGTAGATGCAGCATTGGCCGCCAGCATTTTCCATTTCGGAGAAGTACCCATTCCGCAACTCAAAAATGAATTAAGAATTAAAGGAATTCCTGTAAGATGAAGGTAGATTTTAGCAAAGGCGATGGGTTGGTTCCCGCCATCATTCAGCATTATGCAACCAAAACGGTGCTGATGTTGGGTTATATGAATGAGGAAGCGCTTGCCAGAACGCAGGAGTTGGGCAAAGTGACTTTCTTCTCGCGCAGCAAAAACCGATTGTGGACCAAAGGAGAGGAATCGGGCAATTTCCTTCTCCTAAAATCAATGGAGGTTGACTGCGACAACGACACACTTTTGATTCAAGCAGAACCGGTTGGGCCAACCTGCCACAAAGGAACGGACACATGTTTCGGTAATGCTGGTGCCAGCGGTTTTGTGCATCAGTTGCAGTGTATCATCGAAGACCGAAAAGCAAATCCGTCAGAGAAATCGTACACGACTTCGCTGTTCGAAAAGGGCATCAATAAGATCGCTCAGAAGGTGGGCGAAGAAGCAGTTGAAACCGTCATTGAAGCAACGGATGATAACGATGAGCTGTTCCTGAATGAGGCTGCAGACCTGCTGTTTCATTACCTGGTCTTGCTCACGGCCAAAGGCAAATCGTTGGAAGATGTGGAACGCGTGCTCGTGGAGCGGCACCGACCTTGAAGACCTTAAATTGCGTTAAATGGCAATCGGTCGCGGGGCAAAAAGTGTAATTTCGTCCGACCCTACAGAACATGGCAACAGCAGAAGAAAAGGCACATAAGAAACAGATCTGGTCGAGTAACGTGACCGCTGTGGTGAGTATCTCGCTCGTGCTGTTCATGCTCGGTCTGCTGGGGCTTACCTTGCTTTACGCAAATGCCCTTTCAGGGTACGTGAAGGAGAACATCGGTTTTACCATTTACATGAAGGATGAGGCGAAAGAGGTCGACATCCTTCAGTTTCAGAAGTTCTTGGACGCCTCCGATTTTGTTCGAAGTACCAATTACGTTTCGCAAGAAGAAGCTGCTGCACACCTGGAGGAAGTGCTGGGTGAGGATTTCGTAGGATTCATGGGCTACAACCCGCTGAAGCGGTCCATCGATGTGAAGATCAAGTCGGAATTTGCGAATGAGGACGGTATTGTGGACATCAAGTCCGAGTTGCTGGAGAATCCGATGATATTTGAGATCGATTATCCGGTCGATCTGATACGGGTCATCAACAGAAATGTGCGAAAAGCAGGAATCGTGATACTGGTTTTCTGCGCGCTCCTTTCATTGATAGCCATCTCGCTGATCAACAACAACATCCGATTATCGATCTACTCCAAGCGGTTTCTCATCAACTCCATGAAGTTGGTCGGAGCAACACAGGCTTTCATACGTAAACCATTCGTCATTGAAGGTGTGCTACGCGGAATGATCGGTGCTGTTGTGGCAAACGTGCTGCTGGCCGGAGTCATTTATCTGGCAAGCCAGAATATCCCCGAATTGTTCGGGCTGGAGGATATCGAGATCGTGTTCACACTTTTCGGTGTGGTGTTGGCCCTAGGGCTCATCATCTCATTCTTAAGTACGACATTTGCGGTTAGAAAATACCTCCGTTTGAATGCGGACGAATTATATTATTGAACATGGGCGAACAGGAAAATAACGGGAAGGAATTTGCTTTCGGAAAGGAGAATTACATCATAACCATTGTAGGAATGGTGGTGATCCTAGTTGGGTTTGTGCTAATGGCCGGTGGGGCATCAGACGACCCGAATGTGTTCAGTGAGGAGATTTTCAGCACGAGAAGAATCACAGTGGCGCCATTGGTCGTTCTGGCCGGTTTTGCGCTGGAGATCATCGGTATCATGTACCGGGCAAAGTCGTAATTGATGGGTTTTTGGGAGGCTCTGATCCTTGGCATCATCCAAGGACTTACCGAATTTCTGCCCGTTAGCAGCAGCGGACATCTTGAACTTGGAAAAGTGCTTCTGGGAGACGAAAGTCTGCCCGAGGAGAGTCTGCTGTTCACCGTTGTGGTACATGCTGCCACGGCCTTGAGTACCGTGGTGGTTTTCAGAAAAGACATCCTGGAAATACTTGCAGGCTTGTTTCAGTTCAAGTGGAACGAACAGACCCGGTTTTCGCTCAAGATCATTCTGTCCATGATTCCGGCAGCCATTATAGGTGTGCTGTTCAACGACCAGATAGAAGCACTGTTCAACAGACAGATCTTGCTTGTAGGGGCCATGCTGGTACTTACCGGACTGCTGCTTTTTCTGGCCGATCGTGCCAAACGGACCGAAAAGAATGTGGGATTTGGCCAGGCGTTGATCATCGGAATTGCGCAGGCCATTGCCATTCTGCCAGGTATTAGCCGATCGGGTGCCACTATTTCCACCTCTGTCCTTTTAGGTATAGATCGGGAACGGGCAGCAAGGTTCTCGTTCCTTATGGTGGTTCCGCTTATTCTTGGAAAAATGGCCAAAGACCTGTTGGATGGCAACATTTCTTCAGAACTCACCGACCTGATGCCGCTGGCGGTAGGGTTTTGTGCGGCCTTCATTTCAGGGTTGGTGGCGTGCACCTGGATGATATCGTTGGTGAAGAAAAGTCAGCTTCGCTACTTCTCGTATTACTGTTTTCTGGTCGGTTTCGGAGCCATCTTTACAACCCTTTTCCTCTAGGATTTGAGCGATCCATTCAATTTCAAAGAGGGGGAGGTACTGCTTTTCGACAAGCCTTACGGACCCACCTCATTCTCGATCGTGAATCGGGTACGCGGAATCATCAAGCGTAAACTGAAGGTCAAGAACATCAAAGTAGGGCATGCCGGTACGTTAGACCCCTTGGCAACTGGCCTTTTGGTCATCTGCACAGGAAAGGCAACGAAGACCATCGTTTCCATACAGGATGCCGAAAAGGAATACACAGGCACCATCACCCTAGGGGCCACCACGCCATCATACGACCTTGAAACGGAGG
>JBFHEW010000023.1:0-12315 GCA_041583955.1 Bacteroidia bacterium
ACGTCCCGATACATGGTATTCTGCGGTGGACTTCAATCAGACCGCTTGGCGAAAAAGGACGGTGTGCAATTGGACATGTCAATTGTTGGTTTCAGAGGCGATTACTACGAGCTTACCGATGCTGCCAAACACAAGGTCCGAAACCTTATTTATCCTGTTCCGAATCCTGAATTCCCGTTTCTGGGAGTTCACTTTACACGGATGACCGATGGAAGCGTGGAATGTGGACCGAATGCCGTCTTCACGTTTAAGAGGGAAGGTTATGGGAAGACGGACTTCAACCTACGCGATACGGTGGAAGCACTTTCATTCAAAGGAACCTGGAATTTGCTTTTCAATCACTTCGGATTTGCATATAACGAATACCGAAGGGCTTTTTCAAAGCGGTTGTTTCTGAAAACACTTCAGCGACTGATACCTGACCTCACCATGGAGGACCTGAAACCGGGAAGAGCAGGTGTACGGGCCATGGCACTTGGTCTGGACGGTGAAACAATTGATGATTTCCGGATCGAGCAGAAAGGAAATTCGTTGCACGTCCTCAATGCCCCTAGTCCAGCTGCAACAGCAAGTTTGGCAATCGGAGATCAGATAAGGGAAATGGCAGAAACGCGTTTTTCTCTGCGAGATAAGGTCAGTCCGTGATCCGGTACTTCTCGGTAAAGGTGTCCCATTTGATGATGAACTGCTCCATGATCTCATCGATATTCTTGAGCAGGATAGGGTCTGGCGTGTTCAGGTTTTTGAAGTACTCCTTCTGGTAGTCGTTGAGATTGTACTTGCGGAATACCGCACGACTCATTGCGTAATGCGTGTTTTTTGATGGATAGTTGATCTTCTTGAAAAAGCCGATCATGCTATCGACCGCTGTACGCATGGTCCCTTTATCCACGCCATAGATGGCGGCCAGTTTTTCAATGGTCAGGTCGCGGATGCGCTCTTCCTGTCCGTCAAAGAAATAATCATCAAGAAGGTGGAAATTACCCGCTATCACTATCATAAGGAAATCATCCTGATCCTCAGGGTCTACCTGAGCCTGTGAAACAAGATTGATGTCGTTGTTCAGAAGTTCTGCAACTTCAATGAAACTGGTGTCAACCGCATTGAAGATGATGTTGACGAACAACTCCGCCACTTTCTCTTCTGCAACTTTCTTTCTGAAAAGGGACGTGATGCCTAGTGCCATCTGATATACTGCTATGGGTTTAAGCAAAGTTATGTTCACGTTACGCGGGATCAAAGCGGTTCTGTAGTACTTGTTAACATGGTTCCGTTAAAAAAAGATGGCCTCAGAACCAGACGGTTCCGAGGCCAAAGCCGATGGTCCATGATAACTCGATCAACCAATAAACCAAGTAAAACGACCAGCATTTGCGTATCACTTCAACCCATCGGTACAATAGTGAAACCCGCTATGCAAGGGTTTGTTCAACTTAAACGCATTTCTTGCCGATTATTGTGTCCGGTAATGAAAAAGCCCCGAATGTCTTGCGACATCCAAGGCTTCTGAAAGTGTGTATGTAAGCCGTTACTGCTTGATGAAATGGGCAGTTCCAACTTGTTTTCCAATTGTTCTGATAGCATATGAACCAGGCTGGAGGGCACTCACATCCAATGTATTCTGGCCTGCTCTGAAGGATGTGCTCAGTACGGTTCTTCCAATGGCGTCTATCACCTCAATAGTACCATTTTCTACTGAACGGAAGTTCAACACGCCCTCTGTCGGATTCGGATATACCGATACGGAATTGCGAGCCACTTCGTTGATGCCTGATGCTATTTTGGCGCAGCTGTTCGTTCTAGAGCTGCAGACAAGATCGCCAATGAAAGCCATGGCAAAATCAAGGGCCGGTTGATCGATCGGGCTCAGATAGCCGACATGGCTCGAGACACCGAGGTAGGTTTTAAGGTCATTCGTCACACCTACATTATCGGCTCTTAAGTGCACGTGAGCACTACCGGATGCGATGAGACCTGTTGGGAAGCCGGATACGGAAACTTCCTGGGTAAGGTATGGGACAACGTTGTCATTTTCTTCATGAATGCTGACGATGGCTGCATCGCCTGCTTCAATCCAAGAAGTATCACCAATGGCTCCACTGAAGCTGATAACTCCAAGCGATTCGCTTGTGTAATCTGGCGTGCCGCTGTTTCCTTCTACACCACCTAGACCAGCAGTGTCGTTCACCATGTAAGAAGGTACTTCAGAAAGCTTGTCAAGATAGGCCGAGTGTATGGCTGCAATGGCACCAGCGGAGATTCCTCCAACAACGATGCGCTCGCAATCGATTCCGTAAGGGTTACCATCCTCGGCTGCCGACTTCTTCAGGTAGCGCACACATGCATTCACATCATGCGCTCCACGAAGTACTGCCAGGGTGGTTGTCACTTCGCTCGGTAGGAAGAACCCTACGCGGTAATCCGGAGCAACGGCCACGTAACCCATTTTAGCGAGGATGTTGCACATGAACGCCACATCACTTCTAGAGCCTCCGATGAATGAACCACCGAAAGCCATGATGACCACCGGGCGATCGGTTTCCGTATCTCCGGCCGGTGTGTAAATGTCCATTTTCAGATCGGTCGGGTTTCCGTTGAGGGCCACATTGTTTCCGAATGTGACCGCGTTGGTCACCTCCACGCTCGAAAACTTGTTGAAGGTCGTGTATCGGCCGTCCGAACAATCTGGCTGCGCCACAATTTGCCCTGCTACAAACAGCAATGCAGTACTTAGAGTAAAGATTCTTTTCATGTCAATTATTGATTAGCGGTGATTATGAGGGCTTAAAGGTAACTTAATCAAGCGGTAACGCGATGTACTCCATCAGACGTTTTGCATTCATGGAAAGTAGGGGCGAAACCGAATCGAAGGGTATAGGATCTTTCAAGTTGTTCCGTCATTGCGCCAACGGCACTCGTTGCCACTAACGCAATACAACAGCCACCGAATCCTGCACCTGTCATTCTCACCCCCAAACAAGACGGGTTCTTTCGGAATTCGTTAACGATGAAATCCAGTTCGGGGCATGATACTTCAAAATCATCTCGCAAAGAAGCATGCGATTCGTTCATCCATTTGCCGAATGTGTTGAGGTCACCGTTCCGAAGCGCATCAGCCGATCGTTTTACACGTATCTGTTCAGAAAAGGCATGTCGCGCCCGCCTCTTCAACACGGGGTCAGCTATGAGGTCGAGGTCTGATTCAGTAGCATCGACCAACTGATGGATCGGTCTTGCCTGCGCTATGAGCTTCAGTGCATCATCGCACTGTTGCCTCCGTTCATTGTAGGCGCTTTCTGCCAACGTTCGTGGCTTGTTTGAATTGATGATGAGTAAGGAGTTGTTCTTCAGGTTCAGTGGGGTCAATTCGTATTCCAATGAGCTGCAGTTGAGGACAATGGCATGGTCAGACCTACCGTTGGCTACGGCAAACTGATCCATGATGCCGCAGTTCAGTCCTACAAAACCGTTCTCGATCTTCTGGCATTCCACTGCCATTTTCACCCGGTCCGGCTCCGCACCAGTGAACATCGAATGAAACATGTAATAGCAAAGCACTTCGAGTGCGGCAGAAGAAGAAAGCCCGGTGCCTTTCGGGAGGTCGCTTTCTATCAGGAGGTCGCACCCAGAAGGTTCAATGCCCTGTTGTCTTAGGTTCAAAAGTACTCCCACTATGAAATCAGTCCAATGGTTCTGTCTGACTGATGGTAGCGATCTCAGGTCGAAGGCACAGGTTTCGTTGAAGTCGGTTGAGTGAATACCGATTGAGTGGGAGTTGTTCATCCGAACGGTGGCGGTCAATCCCAATGAGATGGCCGCAGGCATGACCAGTCCGCCAAGGTAATCGATATGCTCACCGATAAGATTCACTCTTCCGGGGCAATGAAATTGATGAATGTCATCGTTCGTTCCGAACAACTCTTTGAAGAGGATCCCGTTGTCGTCCATGCCGTAAAAATTAACCGTGTATCACTCCATTTAAAAAGGCAAAGTGTCTAACTTTACGAGAAAACCAAGTGGTGCATCAGTAAAAAAAAACATGTCGAAGATAGAACGCCTTTTCAGTGAATACAGCGAAAGTCACCAGAACGAGACGAATCAACTCATCCATTGGATTTTCGTGCCGCTTATTTTCCTCAGCGTCATTGGGATGTTATGGGATGTCAAGCTTCCGGTCGAATTGCATTTCATGGGTGGGGAACCGTTGAATGTGGCCATGATAGTTGCGCTGGCTGTCTTTGCATATTATCTATCCATGTCGTTCTCCATTTCCATCGGAATGCTTGTGGTGACATCTCTAGGAATGATGGCGTGTTACCTGTATAACGGACCGATCAGTATCTGGGTCATCTCACTCGGTATTTTCATCGGTTCTTGGATCATGCAGTTCATAGGCCATAAGGTGGAAGGCAAAAAACCATCGTTTTTCAAAGACCTCGAATTTTTTCTGGTAGGCCCAATGTGGGTGCTTGCCAAATTGTACAACAGAATCGGAATCAAATATTGATCATGGAAGCAGTAACGGAAAAGCCAAAGACTGGCACAGCATATTCGGCAATTGTTCAGAAGCAACGCGATTATTTCTGGACGCATGCCACAAAACCGATAGCGTTCAGAAAAGAACAGTTAAGAAAGCTAAAGGCCGCATTTGCGAAACACGAGGATGCACTTCTTGCTGCATTGAAAAAAGACCTGAACAAACCCAAGCAAGAGGCATTCACCACCGAATTGGGTATCACGGTTGCTGAGATCGATCATTATCTGCGCCATCTGGAAGATTGGATGGAGCCGGAGCGGGTAGCCACACCTCTTTTCTTTCAGCCGGGCACATCCATGATAATGCCCGAGCCATACGGGGTCACCCTCATCATTGCTCCTTGGAATTACCCGGTTAAGAACCTTTTCGGCCCTTTGCTGGGGGCGATGGCAGCTGGGAACACGGCTGTGGTCAAACCTTCAGAGATTTCGCCCAATTGCAGTAAAGCCATTGCCGACCTTATCAAAGACACATTCGACCCCAAGTATATTGTAAGTATAGAAGGTGGTGTTCCGGAAACCACTGAATTGCTGAAAGAACGATTCGATTACCTGCTTTTCACAGGAGGAACAGAGATCGGACGTATCGTCTATCAGGCAGCAGCAAAGCACCTTACACCGGTCACGTTGGAGTTAGGTGGAAAAAGCCCTTGCATCGTGGATACCAATATCAACATGAATGTGGCCGCCAAACGTCTGGTGTGGGGTAAGTTCCAAAACGCGGGTCAGACCTGCATTGCGCCCGATTACATTTACGTGAACAACCGTATCAAGGATAAATTCCTTGCACGGGTCAAGCATTACATCGAGGAATTCTTCGGTGCTGCCGATAAACCTTCAGACGACCTTGGGCGGATCATCAGCGACCGACATTTTGAGCGCGTCAGTAAGATGCTGACAGGCGACATCCTCGTTGGTGGTGTTACCGATGCAGCCACCAGATACATTGCTCCCACCATCATAGATAACGTATCGAAGGATCATCCTGCCATGCAGGAAGAGATCTTCGGTCCGGTGATGCCGGTTATCGGTTACGATGATTTTGATGAGGTCATCAATCATATCAACGCGGGCGAACGGCCGTTGGCGATGTATCTGTTCAGTAATGATGCTAAGTTGAAGAAACGTTTAATGAACGAAACATCTTCCGGAGCCATCTGCGTGAATGAAACGATGGTGCATGCCGGTCAGCCTAACCTCCCTTTTGGCGGAGTTGGCAACAGTGGCATGGGAGCGTACAACGGAAAGCTCGGTTTCGACACGTTCTCTCATAAGAAGCCGGTGATGGTTCGATCGTTCCTAGGCGATGTGGCTCAGAAATACCCTCCGTACAGCAGCGGAAAATTGAGCTTCATCAAGATGGCTTCCAAGTGGCTTTTGAGGTAATCAATTGCGAACAGTGATGAGTGACGAGCGAAGAGCATCCAAAATCGTTGGTTGGAAACTCGTTTTATCGTTTTTCCTTTTTCCTTTTTCGTCTTTCGTCAGCGCCCAAGCGCCTGACGTAAAGCACGTCATTGTCATCGGCATTGATGGCATGAGCCCGGATGGCGTGCAAAAGGCTACTACACCTACCATCGACAGCATTCTCAATGTGGCTGCATACACATGGAAATGTGAGGCCGTGTTGCCGACAAGTAGCAGTCCTAACTGGGCCAGTATGATCATGGGGGCAGGACCAGACAAACATGGCGTTACATCTAACGCGTGGCAACCACACAAACAGACCATGGCGCTTGAATGCGAGGGGACGCAGGGAAACGGAAAACCGAGCGGTATGTGGCCCACGATATTCGGGGAGCTCCGCAGGCAGAGACCAGAGTCGAAGATCGCGTGTTTCAACGACTGGTTGGCGTACAACAGGCTCTTTGAGAAAGGAGTGGTGGATCGTCAACGCGATGCCAATCTACTTCAAGCCGCATCGCATAAAGGCTACAAAGGCATTACACGCATGGCCAGCAACTATTTCAAGCGGAAGAAGCCCGATCTCATGTTCATTCATCTCGATCATGTCGATCACGCAGGACATCATGACGGTCATGGTACGCCAGCCTATTACGAGGCAGTGAGACTGGCCGATCAAATGATAAAGAAGATCATTGATGCAGTGAAAGCATCGGGCGTGGCCGAGAAGACGGTCATCCTCATCACGGCCGATCATGGCGGCATTGGTCACGGACACGGAGGCGATACGCCCGAAGAACGTTTTGTGCCTTGGATCCTTACAGGAACCGGTGTGGTGAATGGCGAACTTTCCGTGCAAGTAAGGACTTTCGATACGGCCGCCACGCTGGCTTATCTTCTAGGGATAAAGGCCCCCGACTGCTGGGAAGGCAGACCGATCATTCAAGCAATAGGAATTTAATCTTTCTGTGATGGAAAACGCTCAACGATTAGCTAAACGATTCTTCGCACTCACGTCTGAAGAACAGGATATGTTCCTGAAGATGTCGGGATTGAAAAGGATACCTGGCTTTGTGCCGGCAGAAACCCTGATCCCAAAACAACGAATCCCCAAACCTCCCAAACCACCGAAAGAGCCGAAGGTGCAGACCGAGAGTTCACTGGCTGCTGTTTACTTCAATGGACTGAGTTTTGAAGAGCGCATGAAATTTGAAAAAGAAGCCAGAATGGAGCGGAAAAAGGAAAAGGAACAGCGGAAAAGGGATAAATTGAAAGGCAACGCGACTAAATCCTAAGTCTGTTCGTCTATGGTCGTAGTGCAGAGGAACTGCTCGTTGAAATTAACGAGATACAGTTTTTCAGATGCCCGCGTAATGGCCGTATAAAGCCAACGGACATATTCCACGCCTAACATTTCTGCTGTCAGGTAACCTTGATCAACGAACACGGCAGGCCATTGCCCACCCTGAGCCTTGTGGCAGGTAATGGCATATCCGAATTTAACCTGGAGCGCATGGAGGTACGGGTCTTCTGCGATCTTCTTTGTCTGTTCTGATGGTGTGGGAATATGCGCATAGCTCAAGCACACAGCGTTGTACAGTTGTTCGTAGTCGTGGTCGGGCAGGGCAGGGGCCTCCACATGCAACGAATTGAGGAGCAACTTCACATCCAACGAATCTTCTTCCGGGTAGTCCATTAAGCGAATCGTGGCGTTTGCAAATCGGAACCCGAACATTTCCTCCACGGCACCCAAGCGCATGATCTCGATCATATCGCCATTGGCAATGAAACCAGCGCCCGAGCCTTTCGGCAACCAATGGTAGTTGTTCTTTACCACCATCAGCTTATCGGTCGATGCGATCTCCTCGTCCATGTACTTGATCCTAACCCTTATCTGTTGGTTGAACTGATTGGCGCTCTTGTTCGAACGGGTAATGACCATGGCGTTGTCTTCTCCGTATTTGCTATATGCCGAGTTCAGCTCATCCTCCAACTCAAGCATGTCAATAACCTTTATGTCCGGAAAATCGATCTTCAAGGCGATATCCGATTTTCCTTGGGCTAACAGATTCCGTAGTTCGGTGGCGTTGTATAGGATGCCGGATTCCGCATCTTGCCGTACCACTTCCTTCAGTTCGTGTTGCATTTCGGGTTCAAACTGAAAATTGGTCTGAAGCACCTTGCCATCCAAAGCAGGGCTGTCCATTGAACCGACAGGAGGTAGCTGGGCGGTGTCGCCTATCAGGATCAACTTACAATCCTTTCCGTCTTCCATGAACTTCATAAGATCTGAGAGCAGGTTCTTGGATTGTATCCTTCCAGAGCCGGCATCTCTCGCCAACGAGATCATTGAAGCCTCATCTACGATGATCACTGCATTCTTACCTCTGTTATGCCGTAATGCAAAGCGGATGTTGCCGAACTCGTCAGTAGTGATCTGGTAGATGAACTTGTGAATGGTGAACGCCCGTTGCCGCGTATAACCGGCCAACACTTTGGCCGCACGGCCTGTAGGGGCCAGTAGCGCGTACTTGCGGTTCATGGCTTTGAGCGTTTTCACTACGCTGATGACCATGGAGGTCTTTCCTGTACCGGCATAGCCTCTGAGCAGAAACACCTTGCCAACGTTGCTTTCGGTAAGGAATTCTGAGAGTCGGTAAATGAAACCTTGCTGCCCTACAGTGGGCGTGAATGGAAGCTCTGAAATGAGCGTATCGTACGCGGTTTTAGGAGTATGCAATTTTGGTCGGGTAAAAATACACGATGACCGATGTAATTGCTCAGCTCATCGAAATGAAGCATGTCGTTTATCGAGAATGCAGCTGAAAATCAAACTGTTACGCGGTAAAGTCAGTTAAAGAGGACAGATTCATAAATAAACGGAACCATGAAAAACAATATACTTATAACGCTTTTGATAGCAATGTCTGGTTCCGCCATTGGGCAGAATGTCGGAATAGGATCAACCAGTTTCACTCCTAGCGCAAGCGCTCTACTTGAATTGAAGTCTACCTCTTCCGGTTTTCTCGTACCAAGGATGACCCAAGCGCAGATGAATGCCATTTCATCTCCTACAGAAGGTCTCATGGTGTATCAGACAAATGGTTCGAGAGGATTCAAGTACTACAACGGAACCGCGTGGGTAGGACAGGATAATCTAGGTGACCACACAGCTACAGATAACATTCGTTTGAACGACAAATGGTTGAGCAACGATGGTGGAAATGAGGGGATCAAGCTTACCAACGATGGCAAGGTTGGCTTCGGGAATGCAGACCCCGCCTATCCGTTCGATCTTTCTTCTGTTGGAGTAAATGCCGGACCCATCACTACCACAGATAATGTTCTGGCCCGATTCGATCAATCCAGTGTCGCCAAATCCGGTGGCATTCAGATATCAGGAACTCGAAACGAAACCTTTGTTTCATCCTTTATCGATCTGATGAACTATAGCACCGATATATCGGAAGAGTATATCGTAAGCCGCATTGGTGGATTCAACGAAGACAATGGGCAGAAAGGCGCTCTTGTTCTTTATACAAATGGAGGAGGTAATGGAAACTCAGGACTTACGGAGAAGGTCCGCATCACCTCAGCTGGGAACATGGGGGTCGGAACTTCTTCTCCAACAGAAAAGTTGGAAGTGTCAGGTGGGAATTTGAGGCTATCCAAGGCCACGGGGGTCGTTCCAAAGCTTCAGTTCCAAGGAAATGCAAATGGCGTTACCTCTCTCAGGGCTGGCAACCAAGCGAACAATAATATAGAATACATACTCCCAACAGCGCAAGCTCCTGGTCCGGGTCATGTACTGAGCAACGATGGGACGGGACAGCTTGATTGGACCGACATCCATACCCTACTTCAAATGCTTCCGAAGGTCGTAGATGCAACTCTTCCGGTGTTGGTTACTTCGTCAACGTATAACGACCTTAACGGAATGGTATTGACCAATCTGGCAGCTGGAAATTATGTGGTTCAGTTCAACGCTGATGTGGAAACCACGAATGCCAATACCACTGGACAGTTCGCGGTGGCGCTCAACGGAGTGGTTCTTCCGCAAACAGAGCGAAACATTTCTCCTGGATCTGAAGCAGGCGTTGTTTCGGTCATGACCTTGGTAACAGTTACCGCTGGAGGAACCCTTAGAATACAAACGAAAAAGTTCGGTTCAGGAAATATGAATGTGGGCGGACGTACCATGATGATCATCCGAGTGGGTTAACCCGATTCCGAGAACGAAAGCCGAAGAGCGCACGTGGAACTCCACGTGCGCTCTTTTTTTATGGTTTCGTTATGGGTAGGGGATGCAGGTGCAGGCCGAGTACAGTATATGCGGAGCGGGAAAGTCAATCCTTGATGATCTGGCGGCCCCCCATACAGGCTATTCAGGTTCAGTCCTTTGTCGGGTAAAAGCGCATGATCATCGGAACGAAATGACACGTTGTCGAAAACAGCCATGTCGTTCACCGACAACGTGCTCCGAAAGCCAACCATTACAACAGGCTGTGCGTTGAATCCATCAAAAAAACAGCAAGAAATACCATCATGAAAAACCTTTTGCTCGCATCCATCTGCTCCTTTTACACTGTAGCCGTAGCTGCACAGAATGTCGGCATCGGCTCTTCCACATTTACGCCAAATGCAAGTGCACTGCTTGAATTGAGGTCTACCACCTCCGGGTTTCTGGTGCCTAGAATGAACACGTCACAGGTATCGGCCATTGCAGCCCCTGCCGAAGGTCTTCTAGTGTATCAGACCAACGCAACCAAGGGGTTCAAGTATTACGATGGTACGGCTTGGAAACAGTTCGGAGAAGATAATCTTGGAAGCCATGCGGCCAGCCAAAACCTGAAACTCAATGGTTTCTGGTTGAGCAACGATGGAGGAAATGAAGGTATCATGATCTCCAATGACGGAAAAGTAGGTATTGGCGCAAGCAACCCCAATGCCAAGTTGGAAGTGGCAGGGAATGCACGCATCACCGACCTGTCGGGAAGCGGCACCAGAATGGTGGTTGCAACGGCCCACGGAGACCTGGCTACCCAAGATATTCCAAATGCAGGCATCCCGGTATCCAGAAGTGCTTCCTCGAACAAATCGATCAATTCGGCATCGTACTCGAACGGAAATAGTGTCATCTCAGACCTTACGCTAAGTGACTTACCTGCCGGTGATTACCTGGTTCAATACAACGTGGTTTTCACGGGTACCTCTGGTGGTGCATTCATTGTGGAGGCAGGAGGGTCTCAGGTTGCTGTTTCTGAGCGGGAGATCGATTCTGGGATCGTTCAAGGAATGGCAGTCGTCACATTGAATACAACTGGAGACATCGTGCTACGGGCCAGGAAAACGGGTGGTGGTGCTGGTCTGACGCTTACCAATAGGACGATGACTGCGGTGCGCACCAACTGATATGGATTCGGAACCCGTGCCTGACTCCACAGCAGGCGAACTGGGTGACCGGGCTTTTGTGTACTTTCAAGCTCGCTATGTGGATCGATAAAGACAATTGCCTTACTGGAACCTTTGAGTTCAACGATTTCACGGAGGCCTTTGCGTTCATGACCCAAGTGGCATTGGTTTCCGAAAAACTGAACCACCACCCACATTGGACCAACGTGTACAACAGGGTGGAGATACGTTTGACCACCCACGATGCGGGAAACGTGGTTACCAATAAGGACAGAGAACTGGCCAAACACATAGAGAACATATATTCGGGATGGACTGGGAGGTAGTTTTTAAAATAGCGAATGCATCCGTGCTGCCAGCTTGGTTCCTGCTGGTGTTCTTCCCAACACATGACGTTACGCGGAAGGTGGCTCAATCGTACCTCTACCCAATGCTTCTCGGATTGTTCTATCTGGTACTGATGGTCCATTCTTTCGGAGGTCCGGGTGGTATGGATTCGCTGCAAAGTCTCAAGGTTTCGTTCGGGATGGATGCAGTGCTCATGCTAGGTTGGGTGCACTATCTGGTGTTCGACCTGTTCGTTGGTGCCTGGATGGTAAGAGACGCTCAAGTCAACCATATCGCGCATTGGAAAACAGTGCCCTGTTTGCTCCTAACGCTCATGGCTGGTCCGGTCGGACTGCTTATCTACTTGATTATGAGATGGTTTGCGGTGCGCAAATACATGTTATGAACAAACGTAACTGTTAGTAAGCGAACTGTTTTGTTAAAAACATGCGGTTTCCGAGCCTTACAGATAGGCTAACTTTGCATTCAGAAATAAGAGGAAAAGATGAGTAAGATCATAGCTATTGCCAATCAGAAAGGAGGAGTAGGAAAGACCACCACGGCCATTAACCTGTCGGCCAGCTTGGCGGTTTTGGAGTATAAGGTGCTGTTGGTCGATGCCGATCCGCAGGCAAA
>JBFHEW010000024.1:0-12103 GCA_041583955.1 Bacteroidia bacterium
CTGGCGAAAAAAGGTGCAGAGGTGGTCATCACTTCACGATCGGAAGACAAAGCAAGAGAAGCTGTTACCGAGATCAAGAACCTGTCCGGAAATGGCAACATTGATTTCGTGACCATTGACCTGAGTTCCCAGAAATCGGTTCGCGCAGCAGTAGACGGAATCAAAGCCAAATGCCCGAAGATCGATGTCCTGATCAACAATGCCGGATGCTATGTATCGGACCTACAATTGAATGTGGACGGCTTGGAAATGCAATTCGCAACCAACCATTTGGGTCATTTCCTCCTCACCAATCTGTTGATTGACAATCTGAAAGCGGCAGAAAACGCACGCATCATCAACCTCGCATCCATTGCCCATAAATACACACGCGAGTTGCATCTTGATGACATCAACTATCAGAAAGAAGCATACGGTGGCTGGAAATCGTACTCACGTTCCAAGTTCTGCAACATCCTTTTCACCAACGAACTGGCCCAGCGACTGAAAGGAACGGGCATCACCGTCAACGCGGTTCATCCGGGCGGTGTGCGCACCGAGATCGCAGAAAACAACGTCAATTGGTTCACTAAACTCGGGTGGATTCTTTCTAAGCCACTCATGGTATCGGTGGAGAAAGGGGCAGAAACCTCTGTGCATTTAGCCTCGGCAACCGAAGTTGAAGGTGAAACAGGCGGTTATTGGGTAAAGAGCAAGAAGTTCTTCAGCAACCGCCCTTCGCAGGACCCCGAAATTGCCAAAGCACTCTGGAAAAAGAGCGAAGAGTTGGTAAAACAGGAATTCCCATTGGGCAATTGATGCGAAAACGTTCCTTCATCTGGATGTTAGCACTTCTTTGGGTCGGATGCAGTGAAAAACCATCCCTTGACGGCCCTGTGAATGTTCCTATCTCGGGCGAGTATTTCAAGACACTGTCCGAGTATCACCTGTTCAGAGGCGAACTCAAAAACCTGGAAGCGAACGATGGCGTGCTGCCGTACACGCTCAACTCCACGCTTTTCACCGATTATGCTCACAAGTCGCGTTTTGTTTGGATGCCAGAAGGCAAGGCGGCCGAATACAATCCGACCCACGAATTTGATTTCCCGATCGGGGCCATTCTCATCAAGAACTTCTACTATCCGTTTGATTTCAAAGACGAAAGCAAAGGCCGCAGGATCATCGAAACGCGGTTGCTGATTCATCGGGAAGATGGTTGGGTCGGATTGCCATACATCTGGAATGAGGAGCAGACCGAAGCCCGATTGGAATTGGCCGGTGGCCGCACCGATGTTTCGTGGATCCATGATGATGGTTCCGAGAGATCGGTCAAGTACGTGATCCCGAACAAGAACCAGTGCAAAGGCTGCCATGAGTTTGACAAGGCCATGGTTCCGATCGGGCCGAAGGCCAAGCATTTGAATCGTGATCTTACATACGTTGATGGCGAAATGAACCAGCTTGAAAAGTGGGCAGCCAAAGGGTATCTGACCGGTTATTCTGAATCTGAAACCACACCGAAATTGGCTGTTTGGGACGATGAAAAAACCGGAACATTGGACGAGCGTGCCCGCGCTTGGCTCGACATCAATTGCGCGCATTGCCACAACCCGAAAGGTCCGGGAAACACCTCCGGTTTCTTCTTGAACATTGAAGAAACGGATTGCACCAAACGTGGCTTCAAAAAGACCAATGTGGCAGCAGGGCGCGGTGGCGGACAGTTCCTCTATGATATTGTTCCCGGTGAGCCCGACAGCTCGATCATGGTATATCGCATGGAAAGCACCGATCCCGGCATCATGATGCCCGAATTGGGCCGAAAACTGGTGCACGAAGAAGCAATGGCACTCATCCGCCAATGGATTTCCGAAATGGATACCGAACATCCTTGTGCCAATTGAATCCGACTGCTTAACTTGTCGTCCCACTAATTCTACCTAAATGGCATCAGGAACTCCTTGGAAACGACTTGACAGGAAAACGGGCTACGATGCCATCATCATTGGAACTGGCCTAGGGTCAATGACGGTTGGCGCCATTCTGGCCAAAGAGGGTAAGAAGGTGCTCTTGCTCGAGAAGCACTACGTGCCTGGTGGTTTCACACACGTTTTCAAGCGGAAAGAATACGAGTGGGATGTGGGAATTCACTACGTGGGTGACGTTCACTTGGAGTACACCTTCATGCGCGTGCTTTTCGATTACGTGACCAACGGCCAATTGAAGTGGAAGGAAATGGACGAGATCTATGACCGAATCGTCATTGGTGGTCGGCACTATGATTTTAAGGCAGGCAAGGAGAATTATCTGCAAATGCTGTATGATAATTTCCCTGGCGAAGAAGCCGCCATAGACCGTTACGTTCAGCTGGTTTACCAATGCACCTCTTTCAACAAGAAATTCTTCAAGGAAAGGGCTTTCCCTCCGCTGTTAAGCAAGCTCTTCGGTAAGTTTTTCACCGATAAGTATTTTGAATTCTCAGACCGCACGACCAAAGAGGTGCTGGACGAACTGACCGACAATCAGGAATTGAAGGATGTGCTGGCAGGACAATACGGTGATTACGGCCTTCCTCCTGCTCAGAGCAGTTTTGCGGTGCACGCTCTGGTAAACAAACATTATTGGAAAGGTGGCGCATTCCCTATTGGCGGATGCGAACGGATTGCGGACACCATCATTCCAGTGATCGAAGCTGCGGGAGGCGCAGTGGCCATCCGTGCAGGTGTGGATCGCATTCTGGTGAAAAATGGCACGGCCTACGGAGTTCAGATGGAAGATGGCACCACCATTGAAGCACCAATGATCATCAGCGGAGCCGGATATTTGAATACCATGGGACGTCTTCTCGAACCTGCTGTTCAAAAGCAGATCGGGTTCGAATTGGAAAAATCACCGGCCGGGCCTTCCATCTCGCATGTATGCCTCTACATCGGTTTGAAACACGACCTGCGCGAACTTGGCATCAGAAGCACCAACTATTGGGTGTATGGCGGAAACGATCACGATCGCACAGTAAAGGAGTATCTCGAAGACCCAAGCAAACCATTTCCCATCACGTACATTTCCTTTCCTTCATTGAAAGACCCTGAGTGGGAACAGCGCTATCCGGGCAAAAGCACCATCGAAATGATCACGTTGGCTCCGTTCGAATGGTTTGCAGAGTGGAAAGACGAACGCTGGAAACACCGAGGAGAGGACTACGAAGCGTACAAGGAAAAATTCTCTCAACGATTACTGGCAGAGCTCTACAAACAGTTTCCTCAATTGGAGGGCAAGATCGATTACTACGAACTTTCAACGCCACTCAGCACCGCTCATTTTGTCAATTATGAGAATGGCGAGATCTATGGTCTGGACCACAGTCCGGCCCGATTCAGAATGAAAGAGCTGCGGCCCAGGACCGCCATCAAGAATCTATATCTGACCGGCCAGGACATTGCAACCTGCGGAATAGGCGGAGCGTTGATAAGCGGTCTACTGACATCTGCCCACATCTTGAACGGATTCTTCCTCACGGAAAAGATCGTGAAACGGGTGGAAGAAATGCGCCAACAACAGAAACAACAAGCATGAAAAAACTCATACCATTCATTCTAGCTGGCCTAGTGGCCTGCGATCAGGCAGAAAAGCCTGCAAGCACCGTTGAAACTGAAATCGTCCGAACCAAGACGATGGAATATGCCGTTGACCTCAACTCCATGTTCCATCAGGACCTGAATGATGAGGATTTCTCAGATGTTTCGCCACTTACTTCGCAGCTTATTGCCGATGTGCTCTCCGGCAAGTTGAAAGCATTCGACCGTGCTTCGGATGAGGTGCTGAGTGCCGAAGAGGTGAAGAACCTGCTCCAATTCACAGATACCATCTGGTTTGAAGAAGAGGAAACCGGTGACAGATCGATAGATATTGTACAGCGCGATTACACACAGGATTTCTACGGCCTCACCTTCAGAGAACAATGGAGCTACAATGCCGAAGGTTCCATCATTGAACGCAAGATACTGGGGTTGGCCCCGCGCATTCCTGTCTACTCATCGCAGGGTGGCGATCTGCGTGGCTATACCTCCGCTTTCTGGGTGAAATACGATTAAACCTGGTTCAGCATGGCTGACATGTAGAGCGAATGAAAAAACGCTACATCCTTCTTCTCCTTTTCATCGGACTGCACATTCCGTTGGCCTTCTGGTTCTTCAATAGTGCCTTTGTGGTGGTGACCGATGAACAGACCTCTGCTTTTTTCGATGAGAAAGGATTGACCTCCACCATCGGTAACGACAGTATTCATGGTCATCCGCTGCGTTGGGTCGACATCTCCACTTCCGATGTCGACTCAATGCCGATCATCATTTTCACCCATGGAGCACCGGGTGCAGCCAACCACTTCTTTCAGTTCCTCACCGACACTTCGCTGCTTCGACATGCGCGGTTGATCGCCATTGACCGATTGGGATACAGTCCGACCGACCAGGGCAACGCTGAAGTTTCCATTCAGAAACAAAGCGAGGCGATCGCCAAAGTGCTTTCGCATTACGCGTATCCGTTCGTGATCGCGGTCGGGCATTCGTATGGTGGGCCCATCACTTCCCACTTCGTGCTCGATAATCCCGAAAAAGTGAAAGCAGCAGTGCTGTTGGCTCCCGCCCTCGACCCTGAGGAAGAAAGGGATTTCGCCATTGTTAAACTCACAGAATGGAAGGCTACACGTTGGGCTGTTCCAGCATTCTTAATGGTAGCAGCGGCTGAGAAAAAAGCTCACGAAGCTGAACTGAGGCGTATGTTGCCAAAATGGAATACGGTCAGCACTCCGTTCACCCATTTACACGGCACGAACGATAGAATTGTTCCGTACGAGAACATCTCGTTCTCGGAAAAGGTGATTCCTGATTCGCTGTTGACAATCATCACCATCGAAGGCGGAACACACATGACGCCTTGGGAGGACCAGGAGATAGTTCAGGAAGAGTTATTGAAACTTCTCCGCTAATTCATCAACCAGATGATGAACGCGTAGCGTGCGGTCTTTCCGACCAGAAGCCACCACGCGCTGGGTATGTGGCGGGCATGAAAAAATCCCAATGCCAGCACGATCACATTTCCAACCAAGGGAATCCATCCCAGAATGGCGAAATAAGCACCGTACTTCTCTACCCGATGTTCCCATTGCAGCAACTTTTCGTGCTTCACGCGGAAATAATTCTCTATCCAAACCAGATTTCCCTGTCGACCGATCCAGAAGGTGGTCATGCCACCGATCCAATTACTGCTGGCAGCAATGAGGAACAATTTGGTGGGATCGAGTCCTTGGTCGAGCAGCACCACCAGCACCGCTTCCGAAGAAAGTGGCACAATGGTGCCAGACAGGAATCCGGCCACCAACATTCCCCAGTAGCCCCAAGCCTGCAGCAACTGAAGAAAAGCCTCAAACCATCCATGCAAATCCATGAGCGCAATTTAGCCAGAGGTATCGGGATTATTCTACTTTAGCCCTTCATGATGATGATTCCATGAAGCGAACACGACTTTCTCTTTTCACATTGGTGTTTTTCATGACCGCCTGCACCACGCCTAAGTGGCCCATGCAGAACAACTACCCGTTAGAGGTGCAACAGGCACTGACGGAAATGCTCCCCGGATTCACAACGGCTCCAGACGACCCGGCCCTACACGATGTCGACTTCGATTTCGACCGTAGCTATTGCCCGCAATTGAGCGATCCATACTGGTTGATCCCTTCGCTCGATCTGCCACAAGGCGTGGAGCCTCAGAACTCGAACAATAACGTCTGCATCGCCATATTCAACCATCGCTTGTTCCTGGCCTTCCGCACGGGGCCCACGCATTTCGCCTCGAAAAAGACCGGTATCCACGTGATGAGTTCGGCCGATGGAAAAGAGTGGAGAAAGGAAATGGAGATCTTCAACGGACAGGATTTCCGCGAGCCTTTCCTCATCCCGATCAACGGAAAATTACATTTCTACACCTTCGGGGCCGGTACGAAGATGACGGCCTTCGAACCACAGTTCATCGACCACTTCACTTCTGACGGAAACGGAAGTTGGAGCGAGCCGGAAAAGGTCCTGAACCTGGGAGAAGTGCATTGGAGCATCAAGAACCGAAATGGCTCCACATTCATGACCAGCTACACGGGTTCGCACTACGAGGTGAAAGGCCCGTCCAAGGTCCGCCTGTTCTTTAAACAGACCGATGACGGTGTAAACTGGAAAACCGTTAACGACACGGGCGCGGTTTACTTCGGTGGTGTTTCAGAAACGGCTTGGGAGTTTGACCGCGACAAGAACCTGTGGGCCGTGACCCGTTTGGAAGATGGCGACAATTCCGGTTTCGGTTCGCACGTGGCGTTTGCCAAAGCAGATGACCTTGGCAACTGGGAATTCCCTGCAGATGCCGACCCCCGTTGTTTCATGTCGCCAAAGATGTTCCGCCATGGCGATGACCTCTATCTTATTGGTCGCAGACAACTGGGCAAAAAGCCCTTCGGGAAGGTAAAACGAACGAAGAAAATGTCCACTCAGCGGAAAGGGAATTGGGTCGGTTATTCGCTATCGCCCAAGACCACCGCGCTGTTCAAGATCAACAAGGAAACACGCAAAGTGGAATGGGTAATGGACCTGCCCGGAGCTGGCGATACCGCTTTTCCGTCCATTCTTAGACTGGACAAGCACCGTTTTCTGTTTGCGAATTACACATCACCCATCAATCATCAGAAACGCGATTGGCTCATGGGACAATTGGGCAAGACAAGTATCTATCTGCAGCTTATCACGTTTGCCCCGTGCCAGTAGACTGAGCCGTATCACACGCACTACCGGCTCCTTCAAACTGAACACAATTAATCGAACAACATTCGGTTAATACTACTTTTGTCTGCTACGCATGAAACAGCTCTTCCTATCTCTTTGCCTGCTCCTTTCCGTAGGTGCCTTTGCACAGAAGAAACCAGGTGTTGACACCATGGTGAAGGACACGGCCGTTGGCACCTTCCTGGTCAGGGTTTCCTATGCGGCCCAAGTACCTACAGGCGACTACGCCAAGCGATTCGGATTCACCAATCATATTGGCGGTTCGTTCGCATACAAGACCCGCTCAAACTGGATCTTCTCGTTGGGTGGGCATTACGTTTTCGGGAACAATGTGGTAGGGAAAGACAGTTTGCTCTCGGGCATGATCAACTCGAGCAATCTTATCATTGCCAACAGCGGAGAGCAGGCCTACGTTGATATTTCGCAGCAGGGTTACGTGGTCCATTTTGAGTTCGGAAAGATCTTTCCGTGGGCTGCCCCCAACCCGAACTCCGGATTCATGTTCACATTGGGAGGTGGTTTCATGGAACATTGGATCCGTTACAATGCCGAGGGAGACAACGTACCGCAACTCTTGGGCGATTACCATAAGGGCTACGACCGCCTCACCAACGGGATCTACCTCAAACAGTTCATTGGCTACCATTTTCAAGGCAACACACGTCTGCTCAACTTCTATGGTGGATTCGAATTCACACAAGGCTTCACTGGCAACCGCAGAAGCTACGACATCCCATCCATGAGCGTCAAGGACGAGGATTACCTTGACATCCTTTTCGGGTTCAAAATCGGTTGGATGATGCCCTTCTATAAGCGTAATCAGGACGAATATTACACCTATTGACCCCGTGCTGACGGTTTACAACATCGGCATCCGACTTTACCGATCCGCAATGCAGGTTGCGTCTTTGTTCCATCCAAAGGCCAAACAATGGATAGACGGAAGAAGGGGCCTCATGGAGCGAATTGAACAACAGGTAGGCCCCCATTCCGGTGAAACCCTATGGGTGCATTGCGCCAGTTTGGGCGAGTTTGAAATGGCCCGCCCCGTAATGGAACAACTGAAACGGAAAGATCCCTCGCTCCGGATCATTCTCACCTTCTTTTCTCCTTCGGGATATGAGGTAAGAAAGAACTACGAGGTGGCAGATCACGTGTTCTATCTCCCACTCGATACAACGTCAAATGCCAAGCGATTCGTTCGGGCCATCAAACCGAATACTGTCCTTTTCGTGAAGTACGATCTGTGGTTTCATCACCTATATGAGGCGGAGCAAAGCGGAGCCAAGCTGCTGCTCATTTCGGCCCAGTTCCGTCCGGATCAACAGTATTTCAAATTCTATGGAAGCATCGGCCGTAAGGCACTCAGACTCTTCAATAGGATCTTTCTTGTGGATGAAAATTCCGCGAAACTGCTACGTGAAATTGATGTAACGGATACGGTAGTGTGTGGCGATACACGCTACGACCGCGTAATGGAAACTGCAAAAACAACTGACTCCATTGCAGAAATTGAATCATTCAAAGGAGATTCCAAACTGGTGATCTGTGGCAGCACCTGGCCAGAAGACGAAAAGTTGCTTGCGCAATGTGCCAGTGCGTTTCCGAACATAAAATGGGTGATCGCACCACATGAGGTCGGGCCTGAGAATCTCGCACGGTCAGGAGCCCTCTTCCCCGATTCTCAAAAACTGTCTTCCTTCAGTAAGCCAAGAGGCAATGTGCTTATCGTAGATTCCATCGGCATGCTGAACAGGCTATATCGCTACGCGGATGTTGCTTACGTTGGAGGCGCATTCCGTACCGGGTTGCACAACATCCTTGAAGCTACAGCCTTCGGGGTACCTACCGTTTTCGGACCGGACCATTCGCGGTTTCCGGATGCAGGGGAAATGGTGCAAAAAGAGTTGGCATTCAGCATAAGGAATGAAAAGGAACTGCTGTCGTGCTTCAGGCAACTGCTCCATCAGGATCAGACCGAATTGCGGACACGCTTGCTCGCGTTCATGGAAAGCCGAACAGGAGCAACCCGAACCATTGTTGAATACACGAACGACTGTTGATACTTCGCTACGCGATCTGATGATCGGACATCTGCTTGGTCTATATTCGTTCCGATGATTGAGAAGAACGTTTCCCTCAGACCCTACAACACGTTTGGCTTGAATGCCCATGCCAAACTCATGGCGCGGGTCGATTCCGTATCCGGGTTGCAGGAAGTGCTGGCAAACAGTAAACTGAAGAAAGAAGATCGCTTCGTGCTAGGTGGAGGCAGCAACATTCTTCTCACCAGAGACATTGATGGGCTGGTTATCAAGAACGAACTACTCGGCATTGAACTCATTGACCAAACAGACGATTCGTACTTCTTGAGATCGGGTGCGGGAGTTGTCTGGCACGAATTGGTAATGCATTGCATCCAGAACAACTACGCGGGAATCGAAAACCTTTCGCTCATTCCGGGGAACGTGGGTGCCGCGCCCATGCAGAACATTGGCGCCTATGGCGTGGAGTTGAAAGATGTTTTCCATTCGCTGGAAGCGGTGGAAATGGCCACAGGAAACGTAGAAACCTTTTCGGCTGCTGACTGCGATTTCGGCTATCGCGAAAGCGTGTTCAAGCGAAAGCTCAACGGACAGTTCATCATTTCGTGCGTTACCTTGAAGTTGGCAAAGAAACCGCAACTGAACACCTCTTACGGAGCCATAGAGGAAGAATTGGATCGTTTGGGTATCACATCCCCCACCATCAGAGATGTGAGCAAGGCAGTCATCAATATCCGCCAAAGCAAGCTGCCCGACCCGAAGGAATTGGGCAACTCAGGCAGTTTCTTCAAAAACCCGGTGGTACCGACCGCACTTTACGAAAAGTTGAAAGCGGAACATCCTTCAATTCCCGGTTATCCCTCGGGGGAAGAAACCAAGTTGGCTGCCGGCTGGCTCATAGAACAATGCGGCTGGAAAGGGAAAGTGGTTGGCAATACGGGCAGCCACGCCAAGCAGGCATTGGTTCTGGTAAACTATGGCAACGCAACAGGTGTTGAAATCTTCGAGCTATCTGAACAGATAATGAAATCGGTTTACGATACTTTTGGCGTTCAACTTGAAAGAGAGGTCAATGTCTATTGAAAGATCACTGTTTATTCTACTTCTGAGTGTGGGGCTATCAGTCTCATCTTCGGCACAAACTCCCGACTGTAAAAGCGTAGGTAATTACTATAACAAGAAGGTTTGCAGCGGTATTGAGAACAATCAGGCCTCTTTTATCAAAGACCTCATGCAGCGCAGGAGTTCGAGCAACAGCCTCGATCAAGTGTTGGCCTGGACGCGACAGTACTATGAGTGTTTCTACTGCGAAGAAGAACCAGGCTTCAGAGGAGGAACGCTGCTGAGAAAAGTGGTTTTTGAAAACGCGCTTAACATCTGCTTCTTCTTTGTGTATGATGCGCGGGTGGATATGAATACCATTGAACGCGATGGCCGAACGCTTATCGATTGGCTTCAGGACGATACGGAAAAAGCCTTTGATGCCGCCTTTGAGACCGAGAACGAGCAGGACAAGAAGTATCTCATCAAGCAGATCCAGACAGGACAGAAGTACTTCAATATTTTCCGTAACAACGGGGCAAAGTTCCGTCAGGAGCTGAGATAGGACGGGTCTTATTTCTGCCCGGGCGTATACCAGATGGGCGATGACCATGCCCGTTCCTGAATGACCAGATTCTTCTCCTTACCGAAATCGCTTCCGTAGCGTATCATGTCCCACAATCGCCAACTGGCTGTGGGCACCTCCAGCACACGTACGTAATAGAAGGCATAGTGATCGGGGTTGAAATCGTTATCGGTCCAGACCACTTTCAATTCCTCCGAACCGTAATTACGGTTCCAAGCACCGGTTGTCCGGTTCACTTCCTCCACCCCATCCGGAGCAAGGTTCTCCGAGACAGCCACATCAAACGTCTCTTCATAAATGCCACCTTCCTTGTCGCACCATCCTTTAATGATCTGAATGCGCTCAAGATTGGCACCGAACTTGGCCTTCTGCGCCCAAACAAGAAACTGCGGTTTTCCGCTCACCATGATAAGATCGCTTCCCATGGGCACACCCTTTTGGTAGGCATCGGCCACCATCACATCGTTGGAAGCAGCCGTTGGGTTAAAATCCTTTCCTGCAAAGAAGCGAAGTGCAATGCGGTTTCCACTTGTGGCATACACCTCTCTTCGTGCCAGCGCATCGTAAATATGCCCACGTGTGTTGGCTTCGGCCCACACAGCCACCAGTCCTCCGGGGTTCACCACTTCCACGGTCTTCTGGCTCATATCCAATGGCCATTTATCAAACGTGCGGTTCAACGCATCAATATCGGTAACGCCTTTATTGCCGATCTGCTCGTCATCCTCTTCGGTGTTGCCCGGAGTGGAATTGTGTGTATCGGTGCTACCTATCATGCCCAACTTGTACGGGTTGACACCTAGCTGGCGCTGCATTTCCATTCCTTTTTTCAATCCATGGCGTATGTAACTCGCCTTGTTGGGTTCTCCGAAGGTGTGGTTCTCAAAATCAGCAAACTCATCGTTCTTCCAGAAAGCGGCATGCACCTCAGAATTCCCTTTTACTTGGTGCACTTCCACCAAACGTTCGAAGTTGGCGCGCATTTCGGCATATTCCTTCGTGATGGGGTTGCCCAACCTATCCAACCCGTCAAACGAATGACCTTCAGAAAGATTGGTATTGTGAGGAATGGACATGAGCGTGGCCCCACTGTTCTGCGCCTGCTGCATCCATTGCCAAAGATCCTGTTCGTTCTCGGCCTCTATGGAACTGATAGGGTATTCGGGCACCACCATATCGCGGAAAATGATGTTCCTGTGCAGATGGGCACGCCCCGTCATGAGTGTGAATTCAAAGCCTGCCAATGTGGTGAACTTGCCCGGCTCGTAGTGTTTTTCTGCTGCGTCTATGGTCACATCCCACGCTTCCATGGTGGTTTCGTAACCGTAAAAGAATGATGGGTGCGAACGGCTCGGCTTCTCGGCCTTGCGCATGGCACGGTTGAAAATGGCCCACTGCTTGGCCGTATCAACTCCAAGCGGAGAATCGGTATTATAAATGGAACGGATGTACATAGCGGTAAGCGAATTATGGCCTTTGGCCCCTTTCGTACCAATGCTGTAAGTTTCGCCCATCAATTCAGAATGATCGGTAATGGCGCAGAAATCGAGTGGCTCGCGCAGTTGCACATCGCGCCCGAAAATGTTGATGGCCTGGCCTTTGGCGTACTTGTAAGCGTCATCGCAATTGGCCAA
>JBFHEW010000025.1:0-12038 GCA_041583955.1 Bacteroidia bacterium
CAGTGCGTAGTACGGATGCTTCAAGTACCAATACGCTACACCGAGATGAATGATGGTGGCCAGCAACGCACCTAACCCTACCGATGCGTAGAAGACTCCGCTATCATATCCCCTCAGAAACAGAAACACCAAGACAGGGAGCGTGAGAATGACCGAATTGGGATTGACGGAAAACCCGAGCACACTGCAGAATCCAAAGACCGCCAAAGCCATTCTACTTCGTTCGTAGTAGAGAGCTACGAGTCCGAACGAAGCAACGAAGATCCCGGAAACGAAACCTCGTGGCAACGAAGTCAGCATGGCGTACCTTAGTGGCAACAGTAACGGAATGGACAGAATGACGATGGCAGCCAGAAACCGTTTTCTACGGTATGACAACAATGACAAGAGCAGGAACGGAAAAAAGGCCATCCAACTTGTGGTAATGGCCAATGCTTTCTGGGGTATGAGTCCGAGTTTAAACAGTGGAACTGCAAGGAACGATTCGAGCATCGTATTGTATGCCTGTCCGTACATACGCGGCTCATGGAAATCCCAGTTTGCATAATCCTTAAGCCCAAGCCACATGATGGATTGATCGGTATCTGTGAACACGAATCCGAAATCCCGTAGCACGATGAATTGAAAAAAAGCATTCAGACAGAGAACGCACAGGAACGCCAC
The DNA here is from genome assembly GCA_041583955.1 of Bacteroidia bacterium. Classification (GTDB taxonomy): domain Bacteria; phylum Bacteroidota; class Bacteroidia; order UBA10329; family UBA10329; genus UBA10329. Next base: position 664 of record JBFHEW010000025.1, read on the forward strand.
CGCTTGAAACGGCATATCATTCAAGATATTCAGTGGCGATCTGCTCATGGCAACTTGCTCAGATCTTTACTGGCCAGTTCTTCCGGGTGCATCCAACTTATCTCAGCATCTTTCTTAAACCACGTGAGCTGTCTTTTGGCAAAGCGTCTGGTATTGACCTTTATCTTCTCCACTGCTTCTTCAAGCGTCATGTCGCCTGAGAGATGTGCAAACAGTTCCTTGTAACCTACGGTGTTCAATGCGTTGAGGTGACGCTGCTCAAAAACCATTTCGGCCTCGTGGAGCCACCCGGCCGCGAGCATCGCCTCTACCCGTTTGTTGATGCGTTCAAAGAGTTCCTCCCTCGGCAGTTCGAGTCCGATCTTCACGATTCTGAACGGCCGTTGTGTTCTATTGGAGGAATGAAACGATGAGAATGGTCTTCCTGAAGAAATGCATACTTCGAGCGCCCGGATAACGCGTTGCGGGTTCTGCACATCCATTTTCGAGAAATGGAATGGATCAAGGAGCTTCAATTCTTCTTGCAGCGGACCGAGGCCTTCCTGCCTATAGCGTTCGGTCAGTTCCATTCTGAGTGTATCATCGGCCGCAGGTACATCGTCCAGCCCATCGCAGAGTGCTTTGATGTACAATCCGGTTCCACCGCAACAGACCACCGTTGTGTGCGACTTGAAAAGGACTTCCAACCTTTGGAGTGCCTCTGAAGCAAACAAACCGGCATTGTAATCTTCGGTAACGGAACGTTCCGCTATGAAATGATGCCTTATTCTACTGAGCTGGTCAGCATCGGGCTGCGCGGTACCTATTGGAATTTCGCGGTATAACTGTCGACTGTCTGCCGAAATGATCTCGGTTTTCAACGATTCTGCCACCTCAATGGCAGCATCGGTTTTACCTACTGCGGTGGGGCCGCAAATGACAAGAAGTGTTCTGTTTGCCTCAGCAGGCATCACATCAGGTCGTCAACATTAAAGTCTTCAAACCCTCCTTCATCTTCATCCTCGTCTTCAGAATCATCGTCTTCCTCCTCTTCATCATCGTCAATAGCACCTAATTTGCTGAAGTCGATAGGAGGCGCTTTGAAATCGGCTTTTCTGCTGGCCATTTCCGCTTCTTTCTGAATGCGCTCAATCTCCTCTTCCGATGGTCCGTCACCATCAAAGAGGTCGTCATCCGATTCCGGTCCTGTCTGGGCAGAAGGCTCATCAACGATCGGCTCTGGTGGCGGTTGTGTGTAATATGGCGGTTCGCCTTCGCTCTTCACCATCCTCGGGTAAGTAACACCATCCTCATCCTGTAGGATCTTCTGCAACTCGAGCGCAAGACCGACTTCCTTATGACTTGTTGTAACGCACAAAAACCGTTGTCGAGGCACGTTAATGTGGTTCACGATCTTCTGGTGGTCTCCATCCAGGTTTCCGTCCAATTCAACCACGGTATCACCTTCGTGCCATTGTTGGTCAGAGCTGAAATATTCTGCCGGTTGCCCAACCTGAAAGTTGAAGCTTTGTATGATCTGACGGTGCAGATCTGCAAAGCGCTGTCTGCCAAGCACATCAATATCACGATATACCTCGTGATCGTCCTCTATAAAAACTCTGAATCGATAAACTGCCATCTGTTGTAATTGGAAAAAGCGAATAACGGAAAAAAGAAAAACGTTTAACCTACAATCTTGCCAATGGTTTCGTCTGCCTTGCGTTTTTCATTTCAATTCAATTGTTGCAACAAGACCGAGCTCTTCCCCTTTCTTCATCATGAAAGCAATGGCTGCCTCGCGGCTGTTGTCGATAATGCCATCCATGATGGCGTCTTTTATCGCATCCTTTATCAGGCCTACTTCGGGGCACGGGCGCAAGGCAAAAACCTGCATGATCTCTGCGCCACTTACCGGAGGCTGCCAGTTGCGTACACGGTCCTTCTCCTCCACCTCGCGCATTTTCTGCCTTACCAAAGCAAAATTCTTCATGTACCTGTTCACCCGCTTGTCATCCTTACTGGTGATGTCTGCTTCGCAGAGGGTCATCAGGTCTTCAATGTCATCTCCGGCTTCAAAAAGTAATCTGCGCACTGCCGAGTCGGTAACCACTTCCTGCACCAAGGCAATAGGGCGTAAATGCAAAAAAACGAGTTTCTGCACGTACTTCATCTTCTCGTTGAGCGGCAGCTTCAGGTCTCTGAAAACCTCCGGAACGGCCCGTGCACCTCGGTCTTCGTGTCCGTGGAATGTCCATCCCACCTTCGGATGAAAACGCTTCGTGATGGGTTTCTCTATGTCGTGCATGATGGCTGCCCAACGCAACCACAGGTTGTCCGTGTTCTCCGAAATGTTGTCCAGCACCTGCAACGTATGGTAGAAATTGTCCTTGTGCGCCTTTCCATTGATGATATCTACCCCGAAAAGTTCAGTCATTTTAGGGAAGATGATGTGCAAAAGACCGGTATTGAAAAGTAATTTGAAGCCTTTGGATGGCACCTTTGCCAGAATGATCTTATTCAGTTCGTCCGTGATGCGCTCTTGCGAGACAATGGAAATACGATCGCGATGCTGATAGATCGCCTGAAAGGATTCCTCCTCTATCTGAAAATCAAGTTGCGTGGCAAAACGGATGGCGCGCATCATGCGCAATGGATCATCACTGTATGTTTTGGCCGGCTCGAGCGGTGTTCTGAGCACACCTTTCCTCAGGTCTTCCACACCGTTGAACGGGTCAACCAGTTCGCCCCAACTTCCGTCATTAAGACTGATGGCCATGGCATTGACGGTAAAGTCGCGCCTGTCCTGATCGTCCTTGATGGTTCCATCTTCAACGGCCGGCTTCCGCGAATCCTTGGAATAGGATTCCTTTCGGGCACCTACGAATTCCACTTCCAGATCATTGTGATTGATCATGGCCGTACCGAACCGTTTGAAAACGCTGATCCTGGAACCACCCAACCGAGAGGCAACAGCCTTTGCCAACTCGATGCCCTTTCCAGTGGAAACGACATCGATATCCTTGGTGGCACGACCCAAGATGCAATCTCGCACATATCCACCTATCACGTAGGCTTCCACATCGAGTTCCTTCGCTGCTTCGGAAATAAGCTTGAAAATGGGATGGGTTATGTGCTGCTGCATGTGCATTGGGGGCGCGAATTTACCAATCCCGATTCAAGTAAGGTGTACAGATATGCACCTCGCTATATAAGGGAGACCAGCTCATTGACATCAATGGTACTCGCGCAACGGAAATGTCCTTTCGGGCAATGGGAGCGCCCATGAATACCACAAGGGCGGCAATCCAGGTTTTCTTTCGTTTGAATGACGTGCGACCTTGCTGATAGTGGCGTAAAGCCGAACTCCGGAACAGTAGAACAGAAAATCTGACACACTGGTGCCCCGACAGCCGATGCCAGATGAACAGGGGCCGAGTCGTTGGCGTAATTCATGGCGGCATCTTTCATCAGAGCGGCTGTTTGCAGAAGCTTCAATTCGCCTGTAATATCCATCACTATTCTACCGGAACTTTCAACGATCTGTGTGGCCACAGCGGCATCCGACTTTGCTCCGATGAGGAAAACATTGTAGCTGGACGGTATCCGATCGATCAACTCAACCCATTTCTCAACCGGAAATTGCTTTGTGAACCATACAGATGCTGGCGCTATGGTGATGTAAGGTTGCGATTGGAATTCTCGCACCAACAGGAAATCATTGTCCGATGGATAAAGTCGTGGGTTGGTGCGTTCGGTTTTTCCTACCACAAGGTCAAGCACCCGATCCACTTCGTGTACATTTTCAGATCCCTTCCCAAAACGATGTTCCACACGATCGGTGAAAAGGAACGACAGAGGATTACTCTTGTAGCCAATGGTTTTGCTCGCCCCGGAAAAAGCAGTGAGTAATCCGCTGGCAGCATAACGCTGTATATTGAAAACAGCATCGTACTTTCTCTTCCGAACCTGCTGAAGCATGCGCCACAACGCAGTGTACTTCGAATCCTGTTTGTTCCATACGAGCACTTCATTCAGAAAAGGATGTCCTACGAAAAGCGATTGATTGCCATGGCGGACCAGGTAATCGATCTTGGCATTCGGATGATCCGCGTGCAGCTTCTCGAGCAGCGCTGTCCCCAATATGGCATCACCGATAAAGGCGGTCTGAATAACCAGCACTTTATCCATTACACGGCCACGTTGTACTCGCGAAGTGAATCGTTGAGAGAGGTTTTCCTATCTGTGCTTTCCTTTCGTTTTCCAATGATGAGTGCGCACGGAACATGGTAGGTTCCAGCTGGGAATTCCTTCGGATATGTTCCAGGAATGACCACCGAACGGGGTGGCACATAGCCTTTCGTTTCCACTGGTTCTGAACCTGTCACATCAATGATACGCGTACTCATGGTCAGCACCACATTGGCACCGAGCACGGCCTCCTTCCCTACCCTTACGCCTTCCACCACAATGCATCGTGAGCCAAGAAAAGCATCATCTTCAATAATGACAGGTGCGGCCTGAATGGGTTCCAAAACTCCACCGATACCAACGCCACCACTCAAATGCACATTCTTACCGATCTGAGCACAGGAACCAACCGTTGCCCAGGTGTCGACCATTGTACCGCTACCGACATACGCCCCGATATTGACGTAAGACGGCATCATGATAACCCCACTTTCCAAGAACGAGCCGTAGCGCGCAATGGCGTGCGGCACTACTCGCACACCCGCCTCTTTGTGCCCTTTTTTCAAAGCGATCTTGTCATGGAACTCAAATGGTCCTACTTCAATGGTCTCCATCTGCTGTATCGGAAAATAAAGTATCACCGCCTTCTTGACCCACTCGTTCACCTTCCAATCGCTTCCATCTGGTTCGGCAACACGTAAGGTTCCGGTATCTAAAAGAGCAACCACTTCTCTTACGGCTGCAATGGTCTTTTCTGAACTTAGCAGGCTGCGGTTATCCCAAGTCTGCTCTACAATCTGTCTTAATTCGTCTATCTGCATGCCGCAAAGATAATCCTTAACTTTGCCGCGCCTCAAAAACAGGTGCAATGGGAAGGATAATGGCCATCGATTACGGAACCAAACGCGTTGGCATTGCCGCCACAGACCCGTTGCAGATCATTGCCTCAGGGCTCGATACGGTTCATCCGAACGAGCTGGTATCGTTCTTGAAAAAATATATGCAGACCGAAACGGTTGATTGCATCGTGGTCGGAGACCCGAGGCGATTGAACAACGAACCGGCACAGGCAGCTACCGGAGCCGATCAACTGACAGAACGTCTGAAAAAAGAATTCCCGGATGTACGTTTTGACCGGATGGACGAACGATTCACCTCTAAAATGGCGTTTGGAGCAATGATTGAAGGGGGATTGAAAAAGAAACAACGCGCTGATAAGGCGCTGATAGATAAAGTGAGTGCTACGATCATCCTGCAATCGTACATGGAACAGAAGAATAGTCTTAATAGATGAGTAAGACCAGAATATTGCCCATTGTGGCGTACGGTGACCCCGTTCTGAAAAAAGTGGCCGAGGAGATCGACCCGGATTATCCCGAACTGGGACAATTGGTCGACAACATGTTTGAAACGATGTACAACGCATCAGGCGTTGGTCTGGCAGCGCCTCAGGTGGGCCTCAGCATACGGCTTTTCATTGTAGATGCAACGCCATTCTGCGAAGAACACCCTGAGTTGGATGGCTTCGTGAAGGTTTTCATCAACCCCATCATTCTCGAAGAAGAAGGAAAGAAATGGGATTTCAACGAAGGCTGCCTCAGTATCCCGGGAATAAGAGAAGACGTTTCGCGCAAGCCCAAGATCCTAATTGAGTATTACGATGAGAATTGGGAACTGAAGGAAGAAACATTCGAGGGCATAACCGCACGGATCATTCAACACGAATACGACCATATTGAAGGCATCCTGTTCACAGACCACCTGCCCGCTCTGAAACGGAGAATGCTGAAGGGCAAATTGACAGACATTACGAACGGGATCGTGGATGCTGATTACAAAATGAGATTTCCGAAATGAAAAGAACCTTCTTTATCGCAGCGATGGCCGTTGTAGCATTGGCCTCGTGCACAGATTCCGTAAAACCACTTTCAGACTCTGAGAAGGTAAAGCTGCAAATAGATAGTTTGGAAGCGGTGCTTTTCAGCGATGCTGAGGCGAACGTTGACCAGAAAGCAGGCATGACGTTGATTAGGTCTTATGCCAAGTTCTATCAGCTGAGCGAAAAGGACAGCCTGGCGATCGACATGCTTTTCAAGGCCGGAGAAGTAAGCATGGGTATCGGTCAGGGCAATCTGGCCGTGAAATACTTCAGCACCATTACCGAAGACCACGCAGGTTTCCACAAAGCACCAGAAGCCTTGTTTCTGATCGGATTCTGCGAAGAGAATCTCAACAACGATACAGCTCAAGCACGCTATTTCTATGAGAAATTCGTAGCCGATTTCCCCGATCATAAACTGGCCGAAGACGCGCAGTTCTCCATTCAGAACATGGGAAAATCGGATGAAGAGCTGATACGCATGTTCGAAGAGAATATGAAGAAAGGAGCATAGTTCGCAATCCACTCGCAGCGTTGAGCAGGTCCGTTCAAATGAAGATGTAAATGTTCAGACATCAGGGTAAAAGCAGGACGTTGAAACACAACCTGCAAATTGCCACCGTTCTCTCGTTTGTTGCCGGCATCGTAAATGTTACGGGCTTTTTATCCATCAAGCAGCTGACCACGAATGTTACGGGGCATTTCGCGCTGTTCATCTATGATGTTTCCAACTTTGAATTTTGGAAAGGAACTGTCTTCCTCCTGTACATACTCTCGTTCCTCCTGGGGTCATTCTCATCAGGTTTCCTCATTGAGAAATTCAAGCGAAGCAGGAAACTGAATGTTTTCGCTCTTCCTACATTGATAGAATCGCTCATCTTGATATTCTTAGCTGTTTGGAGCAATGTTTCTGCCATACAGCACCCCGACCTGATTGCTTGCATGCTGCTGTTTGCCATGGGATTGCAGAATGCATTTGTAACCAAGATATCTAACGCAGTGGTGAGAACAACCCACCTTACCGGACTCTTCACCGACCTGGGAATTGAACTGTCACAACTGTTGTTTACAGAAGCAGCTGCTGACGACAAAAAACTACGAGCCACCATTAAACTGCGCATTTACATCATCTGGTTCTTCTTTCTTGGCGGGATCATTGGTGGTTACCTCTACTCAGCCATGCATCTTGGTCTGAACACCCTTCTTCTGGCGGCCGGTGTGTTGCTGGCAAGTCTGTTCTATGACGATTTCAGGTTCGGTTTCATGCGGTCGAAACGGAACAGGCGAAATGATGTAGGCGGCATTTGAAAACCCGCAACCGACAGCCACAGAACGTAATGTGAACATATTGAGCAGTTGGTCACATTTCTGCAATCCAACCTCGATTGTACTTTTGCCGCAAAATCAACCGAATGGACACAAAGGTTCTAGAAAAAGCAAAACAGTGGACTTCTGACGCATTTGATGCCGAAACCCGTCAAGCAGTTCAAAACCTAATCGACTCAGACCATACCGAGCTGACCGAAAGTTTTTATAAAGACCTTGAGTTCGGAACCGGGGGCCTACGTGGCATCATGGGTGTTGGCACCAATCGGATCAATATCTACACGGTAGGCATGGCAACCCAAGGTTTCGCCAACTATCTGAGATCCTGTTCGACCGGACCGATAAGTGTTGCCATTGCACACGATTCAAGGAATAACAGTTCTCTCTTTGCGCGAAAAACGGCCGAGGTGTTCGCTGCCAACGGCATCAAGGCATACCTTTTCAGTGACCTCAGACCAACGCCACAGCTATCCTTCGCCATCAGGCATTATGGTTGCAAAGGTGGTGTGGTTATCACAGCCTCTCACAATCCGAAAGAATACAACGGATATAAAGCATATTGGGAGGATGGCGGTCAGCTGATTGCTCCGCACGATAAGAATGTCATTGCCGAGGTGCAGAAAATTGCCGGCCCACAGGATGTGAAATGGAAGGCAGACGAATCGATGATCGAAGTGGTAGGTGATGAGATTGACAACGCCTACATTGCCGGACTCAGGTCATTGTGTCTGTCTCCGGATGCCATCAAGTCCAATGCAGACCTGAATATCGTTTACACATCGCTGCACGGCACTGGCGGAACCATGGTGCCCAGAACCCTGAAGCAACTCGGTTTCACAAACGTGAGTACTGTTGCTGCGCAGGATGAGGCCAATGGCGATTTCCCAACAGTGGTTTCACCGAACCCTGAAGAAGCTGCGGCTTTGAAAATGGCGCTGGATCAGGCCGAAAAAGTGGGTGCCGACCTCGTTATGGGAACCGACCCCGATGCAGACCGAGTGGGCATTGCGGTGAGGAACAATAAAGGCGACCTTCAGTTACTGAATGGCAATATGACCGGCTCGTTGCTGGTCTATTACCTCATTCAACGATGGAGCGAGCTTGGCAAATTGAATGGAAAGCAGTTTACGGCTAAAACCATTGTCACTTCGGCTTTGATCCGCAAGATCTCCGAATCGCAGAATGTACCGTGCTACGATGTCCTTACAGGTTTCAAATACATTGCAGAGCTGATCCTCGAAAAAGAAGGCATCGAACAGTTCATCGGAGGTGGCGAAGAAAGCTACGGCTACTTGGCCGGAGACCTGGTACGCGACAAGGATGCTGTGCTCAGTTGCGTACTCATTGCAGAAATGTGTGCATGGGCCAAAACACAGGGTAAAAGCCTTTATGATCTGCTGATCGATATTCATACGACTTTCGGTTTCTACCTGGAAGACCTCATCAGCATTACCAAAAAAGGGAAAACCGGTGCAGAGGAAATTGCAAGGATGATGGAAGAACTACGCAGCAACCCACCGAAGAAACTGGCCGGTTCTGATGTTTTGACGCTTCGCGATTACAAACTTGGAAAAGTGACCGATCTGGCAAACGGCACACAGACCGAAACGGGACTTCCTTCGTCCAACGTACTTCAATTTGAAACCGCAGACGGAACCATCGTTACGGCCCGTCCATCGGGTACCGAACCGAAGATCAAGTTCTACTTCTCGGTGAATGCTGAACTGAAGGATAGAACGCAACACGAAACCGTGCGCGAAACACTCAAGAAGAAGATCACAACCATTCAGGCCGATCTGGGGTTGTGATAGCATACAGATTCAACTGATCGAAACAGATTTCATTTTGCTGGTCACCATTCACTGGTCGCTCATCACTAATCGCTGAAAAATGTGTCTCTGTCTATTTGCAATCAACGAGTCGGATGAGTTTCCTTTCATTCTCTTAGCAAACAGAGACGAATTCCGAAGACGCCCATCGGCAAAAGCCGAGTTTTGGAGCGACCAACCGAACGTGCTGGCCGGAAGGGACCTAGAAGGAATGGGAACTTGGCTAGGCATCAACACTACAGGCAAAATCGCGTTCCTTACCAACTATCGCCATCCTGATTTCTTTAACAGAAAAGGTCCGACACGTGGCACGCTCGTATCGCAATTCCTTATTGGAAACGAAAATGCCGAAAGCTATCTATCGTCTCTGAAAAACCCCAAAGCCTACAACGGATTCAATCTGGTTGCGGGAACGGCCAAAGCGCTTTTCTACTATTCCAACGTGACAGGCAAGACCGAACCCATACTTGGCGGTATTCATGGGTTGAGTAATGCTTTTCTCAATACAGTATGGCCCAAGGTGAATGATGGAAAAGCGAAACTGAAAGCGGCAATTGAATCCGATAAGCTCGATTCGGAAAACCTCTTCTCCATCCTATATGACGGCAGCTTTGCCAAGGAAGAGGAATTGCCGGAAACAGGCGTTGGTCGTGAATTTGAAAAAGTGCTATCGGCCAAATTCATCAACACTCCCGGTTATGGAACCGTTTGTTCAACGATCGTAAAAATTGACCGTAATGGGGGCTGTGTTTTCACCGAGCGTAGTTATGATGCTGACGGAATGCCCACAGGCACCGTTGAACATCATCTCCAATTGAAGTTGTAGCCGATCTTAAGGTCTAGATAATCTGCCACCTGTAAATGTGCTTTCAGGCCGAAACTGGCATAGAGATACGGCAATATCTGAAACGTGAGCTCGTGGCGATGATACCAGATCCTATCAACCGGGAATTGGTCAAAGGCGTAGAATCCGATGTGTTGTCCGAATTGAACCTTTCCGAGCCAGAACTCATGACCCACTGAGAATGAAAGCCGCAGGTGACTTCTGCTAGGGTCGTCAGAACCCAAGATCCGAACGCGCCTCGAATTATCCATCTCAAAATTGGTACCCACCGCAATGGCCGTGCTTCTATGCAACCATCTCGAGTATTGCAGATTGGTATTCAGGATCCAGAACTGTGCGGGATTACCGGGGTTGGCATTCTTCAGCGAGTTACCTATATCCAACTCCATCCTGTTCTTTTTCTCCGGTGGTGGCCTTCGCACCCTTCCACGGTCCTTCAGGTCTACAGGCGTAAAAGAATAATCCACTCCCACATGCCCCGTTGGATAGTTGAGCCCTTTATTCGGGTTCTTTATCCCACCGTTACTGATGTGGTTGTAATTGCCTCCCAAACGAAGATTCCAATGCTTATCCACCCGATAATTGAACCCGATACCAAGTGCCAACGGAAAAGCCACATAGGTGCTATAGGCGAGATTGGCCGGATTGGTCATCTCATCATACGGCCTGTCCATGAATGCCACTCCCACCAAGGCGATCCGGAACGAGAGATTGAAGCGCTTCGGCACGAAAAAAACAGGCTCTACGTACGCGAGAGCGTAATAAGCAGAGCCTAGAACGGGTCCGTTGTCGAAATTCATGTAATTGACAGACACACCTACCCGAGGGTAGCAGCTACAGAACGCATAGGCCTTCTCTCCGGTCAACTGCCAAGCAATATCGGCCTCAAGGCCCCAAGGGTACGAATCCTTAATAGGGTTGAGCGATGACGAATGTTTGAGAAAATAACCACCATGACCGCGTAATCCCAGTGAAAAGATATTCCTCTTAGTGCTTGTAGAATCCGGCACGACCTGACCATGGCCGACCAAGGAACATAGCAACAGTACCGTAACGGACAGATTTCTCAGGAGCATGAGCAGCGCGGAATCGTGTGTACAACACAAAGAAACAAACACTCGCGGTTGCTTTCCAACACGTAATGCGATCCTGTGTGCTCAACAATAGCATTTCTTAACGTTTTGCAATCGTAAACCATAGGGTGACTGCAATTGAAAGAACTAACTTCGCGGCTCATGTTCGTATTCTATCTCATACTGTTCGGAACAGCGGTGCTGATACTGTATTCGTACCGAACGGTTCACGTCCTCACTCAGAAGTTGCTACCGGG
>JBFHEW010000026.1:0-11869 GCA_041583955.1 Bacteroidia bacterium
GTGAACGGAGGGGTATTGGGCCCCATCATGGGAATGACAGGTTTCAGTTTGGCCTTGGCGCTCCCGTTCGGTCTTTTCGCTGCATTCCCCGGTTGGCTGAACTCCATGCCTAAATCGGGTGGATGGTTGAACTCGGTGAAAGTGGTGCTCGGTCTGCTGGAACTGGCTCTGGCACTAAAGTTCCTTAGCAACGCAGACCTTGTGGTTCAGGCAGGAATATTGACTCGGGAACTGTTCTTGGCCATTTGGATCGGGATTTTCAGCACGCTGGCGCTGTATCTGTTCGGGTTCATCAAGTTCCCTCACGATAGCCCGGTAAGCAACATCTCCATTCCGCGTTATTTCTTCGGATTGTTCGTATTGGTGTTCACCATCTACCTCATCCCAGGGCTTTGGGGAGCTCCATTGAAGATCATCAGTGGTTTTCCGCCTCCGAACTTTTACAGCGAGAGCCCCAACGGATTCGGTGGTTCCGGAGCAGTTGCATCAGACGTTGTACTCTCTACCGATGGCAGTGTGGTGGGAGACCCGGAGCATTGTCCGCACGGACTGCCTTGCTTCCACGATTACGAAGAAGGATTGGCCTACGCAAAGGAATCGGGCAAACCCATCATGTTGGATTTTACGGGGTGGGCTTGCGTGAACTGCCGTAAGATGGAAGAACAGGTTTGGAGCGACCCACGGGTTCTAAAGCGTCTTCGTGAAGATTATGTACTCATTTCGCTTTACGTAGATGAGAAGACCGAACTACCTAAGGACGAACAGATCGAAGTGAAGATAGGTGATAAGACCAAAAAGCTTCGCACCATAGGTAATAGGTGGAGCTACATGCAGGCCGAACGCTTCAAAACCAACTCGCAGCCTTACTACGTTGTGCTTGACCATAACGAAAACCAATTGGGAGAACCTGCCGCTTACGACCCGGACATTGACAAATACGTCAAGTGGTTGGATGCCGGCATCAAGGCTTTCAACAAATAAGGCCCGAATTCCTTCGGGCCTTATCAACAATTCTATTTGGGTTGAGCGGTGCTCTAGTTATTGAGCATCACCGGCATTACCAGCATCAACAGTTGCTCTCCTTCCACTACGGTTTCACCCGGATAGAGAATGCCTGCCCGATTCGGTTCAGACATTTCAAGGATGACCTCCTCGGTTTCCACATTGCTCAACATTTCCATCAGGAAACGTGAGTTGAATCCGATGGACATGTCGTTTCCTTTGTAACTGCAGGTCAATCGCTCGTCTGCGTTATTGGAGAAATCAGGGTCTTCTGCCGAAACATGCAATTCGCTTCCGGCAATTTTCAAACGCACCTGATGCGTGGTCTTGTTAGAGAAATAGGAAACACGCTTCACGGAGTTCAGGAATTGGCTTCTGTTGACAGTAAGCACATTCGGATTCTCCTTTGGAATAACGGCCTCGTAGTTCGGATATCGACCATCTATCAGACGGCAGACAAGTTTCACGCTTCCGAACGAAAACTTGGCGTTGGTATCGTTGTAATCGATGGTAACATCTGCTTCTTCCGTAGCAAGAACATTCTTAAGCAGGTTCAACGGCTTTTTAGGCATGATGAAACTCGCACCTGCATCGGCCTTGGCATCTGTCCGCTTGTATTTTACCAACTTATGGGCATCGGTTGATACGAACGTGACGTTGTCTGACGCAAGCTCAAAGTAAACCCCTGACATGACCGGCCTCAACTCGTCATTACCAGCTGCAAAAATGGTTTTTCCAATGGCACGTGCCAGAAGGTCGGACGGAACAGTAACCGAGGCCGCAGCTTCCAACTCAGGTGCTTTCGGGAACTCATCGCCATTCAATCCGGCCACGTTGTATTCTCCATATTCGGAGGTGAACCGAACGGCATGCGTGTCCTTGTTAACCGAGAAGGTGATCGGAGTATCCGGAAAACTCTTCAACAGATCAAGTAGGATACGGGCCGGAATGGCAACCTGTCCCTTTTCCTTTGAAGTCACCTCAAACGAAGTGGTCATGGTTGTTTCGAGGTCAGAGCCTGAAACCGTCAGTTCATTTTCGCCAATATCAAACAGGAAATTATCGAGAATAGGAAGTGTATTGTTCGTACTTACAACGCCACTGATGGCCTGCAGATTCTTCAGCAACAATTGACTGGAAACAATGAATTTCATCTGTACTTTTTTCGAATGGGTTACAAATATAGACGAATGGTTCTCTTACGCTCGAAAGTGTTGAAAACTATGAATTAGTTGTCTCTGCGCAGCTTTGGATCTATCTGCAGCGACTTGATAGGCACCGTGAGTCGGTCGAACGTGAAGTACTGAATGAGCATGACCTCGTTCTTGTTTCCGTTTACCACGCCATGCATGCGGTCAAGGTCATACTCCAACGGATTTCCATCCACATCCACGTCATCCGGATTGGGCGGTAATCTGTACGAAGTAACCGACCGTTGTTCTCCGTTCCTATCTGTGACTTTGATGGTGAAGTAAGGCTGCGAATTGACAATGCTATCGACCCTTTCAGGCTTATACGGTTGAATACCTTCGAATCTCACGTTGCGGTACTCCAGCATGTATCGTTTCACAAAAACGGTATCCATATCTGTTACCAACTGTTCGGACGGGTGAAGCCTGAAAAGCTGCACCACACGGTCTTTGGAATGTGTTATTCGGAAAGACCGTTCCGGCTCCTGATGGAACTCAACCTTAATCTCCGCGATCTGCGGAAGCGTGTAAGCGAATATCTCGCTATCGCGCCACTCCAGAGGCCGTGTCATGTATCTGCCGGAAAGGTATCCGTAAAAACCAGGGATGTGACATACGAAGGGTGTGCTGGAGCCCTCGATCAACATGTAAGTTCCTTGGCTGTCTTTGGTGGCATCTCCAACATAATATGTTTTCACCTTCTCCTTGCCTTTGTAGATCTCCACTTTGGTTGACTTTCCGGCCATCAGCTTCACAATATTGTCGTGTGCTGTTTTGGCCACAGGAGCTTTCATTTCCACTCGCTTGATGGTCTTAAGCAATACATCAACGGCATCCTTTCTTGCCTTGTGATCCTTGTTCACCGTCCATACTGATTCGCTTTGGCGTTCGAGCAGGATGGTCTGCCCCATCTTATCAGCCAAGAATATCCGGGTGATGCTGGCAGTGTCTTCCACCGCAAAATCGTGAAGCTCCGGTTTAATGGTGCCTGTTCCTCTTTGCTGGTAGGCAACATAGGCTATGACCCCAAGAATGAGCAAAACGAGCAGTCCGATAATGTTCTTTTTCATACTAAGCGTATCTTTTTCTTCTGAAATAAGCGTTCATAAAACCGAACAACAGAACGAGTACGATAGGAATTGCCACGTTAATGATCTGCCACTTTGTTCTTTCTGCCTCGGCCTTTTTCCTGTCAAGCAAACGTATCTCCAACGACCTCGAACGGATGGATGTCAGGCTCATATCATCGCAGAGATAGTTGATGGCATTGAGCAAAAAGGTCTTATTGCCGAACTGCTGACTGGTATACTGATCGAATCCGCATGGCAGGTAGGTCCCATCGGGGTTGATATGGTTTCTAATGATGTCTCCATCAGAAACCACGATCATTTTGGTGAACCGACCTTGCTCTTTGAACTGTATCTCACGGCTTTCCTTGATTACGGGAGTGAGCCTGTTCTTGAAAACACTTTCAAACCTACCTTCGAGCAATACGGCTACGGCCAGGTCCCTTCTATTGAATTGTTCCGGTTTCGGTTCCTGAACCATGACATCCAAACTCACTTGGGCTGGCGTTCGGAGTACACGCGTCTTATCGGAAGTGGATAATAGCACGGTCTTCTTAATGTCTGACTTTCCAACGGTATCCAGGCTGGATGTGAACTCCAGCTTGATCCCGTTGAGGTTACGCACGATGGGGTGCTCACTCTTCGGAACCACAATAGGAAAGAAAACCCACGGTTGCAGTGCCCATTGCAATTGGTTGCCCACGTACCCTGACGGGCCTGGGATGGCAGCGCAGCGTGCATCCTGCAAAAGATCGGTATTCACTCTCACCCCATACTTGAACAGCATGTCCTCCAAATTGACGGATGTGGGAATGGCCAACGTAGAAGGCGAATAACGCAAACTGTCCATGTTGCAGAAAACCGGCTCAATCAACCAGAGCACCCTACCTCCGTACATGATGTACTGATCGATCATGAACTTGTCTTCCTCGGAAAACGTGGTATCGGGTTTGGCTATGATGATGGCCTTGTATTTCGGAAAAATGACCGCACCACTATCGCCTTCGGCACGGCTAACCAAACTGTTCAGTTTACCATTGATGGTAACCCGCTCCAGTCGGTAATACTCAGAAAGCGATTTGGCCATATCGGCCACTTGCCGCTCATTCAATTCGCCATGCCCTTGAATGAAACCGATGCTTTCGGCTCGGAGCGAGGTCATTTTCCGAATGGCGTTGGTGACCTCATACTCAAGATCCTCAATTGAGCTGTTCAGCATCTGTTCTGGCGCAGCGCCCATCCTGCTTTTGAGGAGTTGCATGGCGGTTTCCTGCCCGCGGTAGGTCATGATGGCGCCCGGAAAAATCAGCTTCTGCTCTACTCCATCCTCCGTTTTTATCTGAATGTTGGTTGGCATCAGCCCTTCCTTGGCCAACTGCCTGTAGAGGTCGTTGCGGCTTTTCTCGTCAGGTTGATTGCTCGGGTTGATGAATTCGTACTCGATATTGTTGTTGGAATAGGCTCGGAACTCATCCAACATTTCCCGCGTTCTGTCGCGCAATCTGCGGAATCCGGCTGGCAGTTCGCCATCAAGGTAAACCTTGAGGTAGATCACATCATCCAGTCCTGAGAGCAGTTCTTTTGATGTATCAGAGAGTGTATATCTTTTCTCTGACGTAAGATCGAAACGGGTGAAGAAGAATCCACTGAGCACGTTCACCACCACGACAATGCCGACAACCGTCAGCAATTGGATCATATCTCTGAGCATAGCGCTTCTCACCATTTTCTACTTTCCAGAACGGTTCGTGTAAGTGCAATGAACACGGCAATAAGACTGAGCAGATAAACGACATCGCGCGTATCAATAACCCCACGGCTCAAACTGCTGTAGTGACTATTGATGCCAATGCTGAGCAGAAGATGATCCCAAGTTCCGAGAAACTGGAACGATGCCACGGTTTCCAGACCGATCCATAGAACCCAACTGAGAAACACGGCCAAAATGAAACTGACGATCTGATTGTTAGTGATGGCCGAACTGAAAATTCCGATGCTCACGAACGAAGACCCCAGGAGCAACAGGCCGATGTAAGATCCCCACACACTTCCAGTATCAATGTTCCCAACCGGATTTCCGAGTTGATATACTGACACGAAAAAGACCAGCGTTGGCAGCAAGGCGAAGACGACAAGCGCTAACCCACCGAAATATTTTGCTAGGATGATGCTAAGATCGGATAGTGGCCGCGTGTGCAGCAATTCAATGGTACCGCTGCTTTTCTCATCAGCAAAACTGCGCATGGTAATGGCCGGAATGAGAAATAGGAATACCCACGGTGCGACCACGAAAAGCGTGCTCAGATCGGCATAGCCGTTATCGATAACATTGGCATCTGTAGGCAACACCCACATGAAAAGTCCAACGAACAACAGGAACACACAGATAACGATGTATCCGATAAGCGAATTCAGAAAGCTGTTGATCTCTTTTTTAAGTAGTGCCCACATCGGTGCGCGAAGTTAATGGTTCAATCAAGACCCATCAACGCCAAACATTCATCATTAATTACTGTTCAAACGAATGTTTTAACTTCAATTCCATGAAATCGGTTCTCCTCTCCATTATCATCTCATCCATCTGCTTGCCTGTATGTGCGCAGAACATGGATACGTTCAATCAGTATGATCGCGAATTGAACACGCATTCACGCAACGGAATGATCGCCTTGGGTAGTTGGGGCGTTGGGAACATCATTACTGGAACGGCAGGTGCGTTGACCACCGAACGGGGTTCCATGATGTTCAGTTTTCATCTGATGAATGCATCGTGGAACGTGGTGAATCTGGGAATCGCATTGCCGGCCTATTTCGGTGCCCGAAAGCGATTGAAGCAGCAATATGACATTCCGGGCACGTTCAGGCTGCAACGCCAGCAGGAAACACTCTATGCCATTAACATGGCTGCCGATGTACTGTATGTGGGTTCGGGGGTGTTCCTTCAGGAGTTTGGGAACCGCTATTCCGAACCGAACGTGCGCGATTCATTCAAAGGCATGGGCTACTCGCTCATAATGCAGGGCGGTTTCCTTTTGCTGTTTGACGCGGTGATGCTAGGGGTACATAAAAGCCACTGGAAACGGAATGAGCAGAAACTATGGGAACAGCTGGAGTTCAACGGAACTTCCATCAAGTGGAACATTCCTTCCAAGAAGAACAAGTGAGTCTTTACTCGAAGTAAACGGAGAACAGGAACGTTTTGGACCTGAGCGACTGGATGGAATTGGTGAAGGCGGTCTGATCTTCGACCAACAGGTTATTCAGCCCGAACGACATCTTCACCTCGGTTGAAAGTTTGAAATACTCGAGGTAGAAATCGATTCCCACGCCAAGGTCCCAGGTGTAGTCTTCGCGTTTCATCTTCAGAATCACCTCTTCCGTTTGCACGTCTTCCTTGGTGGCCATGTCGTACAGGAATTTTCCACCACCCAGAATGTAAACACGCCAGTTGTTGATCCTTCGCGAACGGAATTTGAAGTAAAGCGGGACTTCGAGATATACGGAGTTCACAACCTTATCGTACACCACCGGAACCGTGTCGCGCTCAATGAAGGTGTACTCCATGGAACGCCCCACAAACGAGATTCCCGGAATGAACCTAAGGTTGAAATGCTCGCCCATCCGAAGGTCGGATACGATTCCGAGGTTAAAGCCCACGGCACCTTTGGGCTCCACGATGTAAACAGAATCGAGCTCTTGGATGTTGCCTACCGTTTTCACTGCGATGTCGGAATAATTCATTCCGAGCGAAAAACCGAAATGCAGGAGTTTTCTGTCGTACTTGGTCAGATTGAGCTGTTTCTTTTCCTTGTACTTGGTAGGGAATTGCGCCAGCGCATCTTCTGAGCACAGAATCAAGGCAAAGCCGCAAAGGATGGTTGCAAAACAGATATGTTTGGAACAGCGATACAAATCAGGTTTTGATGCCAGTGTATAGACTACAGATTCCGAACGTCAGCGATCTTGAAGTGTTGTGCTGAAACCCTGCGGCCGTCATCACTTTCTTGAAATCCTCTCCATCGGGGAACGCATTGACCGATGCGGGCAGGTATGTGTATGCGGAATCGTCTTTCGACAGCAGTTTCCCGAACAATGGTAGAATATTGTTGAAGTAGAACCCGAACAGCTGCTTTATCGGGAACTTCTTCGGGGTGGACAACTCCAGTACAACCAGCTTACCACCTGGTCGCAGCACACGGTTTATTTCGGTCAGTCCTTTCTGTAGATTCTCAAAATTCCTCACGCCAAAGGCAACGGTTGCAGCATCGTAAGTATTGTCTTCAAACGGAAGATTCTCAGAATCACCCACCACCATCTCAATCCTATCCGAAAGATTCTTCTTGGCTATCTTCTGTTTGCCGAGTTCGAGCATACCCACGGAAATGTCAACTCCTGTGATTCTCTCCGGGTTCAGACTCATCGCCTCCAAGGCGAAATCACCTGTACCTGTAGCCACATCCAGAATGTTTTTCGGCTTCAATTCCTTTAGCTGCGCAATGGCCTTTTTCCGCCAGATGATGTCGATTCCCATGGAAAGCGAACGATTGAGGAAATCGTACCGATGCGCGATATTATCGAACATGGTAGCAATCTGCTTGGTCTTGGAACCATCCTTACTGTACGGCTTTACGGCCTCTGCTTTATTCTCAACGGTTGAGCTCAATGTAGTTTGTTTTGGTCTTAACCTTTGATGAGTTGAATTAGTTCGTTGACCGATACGGAAGATTGCTCTCCTGTTACCATGTTCTTAACACCGATCTTGCCACTTGTCATCTCGTCTGTTCCGACCATGGCAACAAACGGAATGGCGTTATTGTTGGCGTAGGTCATCTGCTTTTTCATCTTAGCACTATCCGGATAAAGCTCGGTGTTTATACCTGCATCCCGAAGTTGCTTTACAAGTCCAAGACAGTGGGCCGCCTCCTTTTCCCCGAAATTGACGAAGAACACCTGCGTGCTATCGGATGTGAACTCGGGAAACAGGTCAGCCTCTTGAAGCACATCGTAGATACGGTCGGCACCGAACGAAACACCCACGCCCGAAACATCTGGCATGCCGAAGATCCCTGTGAGGTCGTCATACCGACCACCGCCCGAAATGCTGCTCGAAAGCGTTCCTTCAATATTGGAACGCACCTCAAAGATGGCTCCTGTGTAGTAGTTCAGACCACGGGCAAGCGTGAGGTCCAATTCAAGTATCGTTCTGTCTGAAATGAATTTTTGAGCGGTTTCTAAAACCTCAGACACTTCTGCAATTCCTTTCTGTCCGATGGCGCTGCTTGCCAGATAACCTTTCAGAAACTCCAATTTCTCGGCCGTGTTTCCTTGAAAACGCATCAGTGGCAATAGTTTTTCTGTCGATGCATCCGAAATGCCACGCTCCTTCAGTTCCCCGATCACCTTTTCCTCGCCTATCTTATCGAGTTTATCCAAGGCCACGGTGATGTCAACGAATGCATCGGGCGCCCCGATGACCTCGGCAATGGCGGCCAACAGTTTTCTGTTGTTGATCTTAACGGTTACAGGCACATTCAGCTTCGAGAAAACCTCATCTACCACTTGTACCATTTCTACTTCGTTCAGCAGCGAATCGCTCCCGATCACATCAATATCGCATTGGTAGAACTCGCGGTAACGTCCTTTTTGCGGACGGTCGACACGCCACACTGGCTGCACCTGATACCGCTTGAACGGAAACGTGATCTCGTTTCTGTGCTGAACCACGTAGCGCGCAAAGGGAACGGTAAGGTCGTAACGGAGTGCTTTTTCTGAGATTTGATTTGCGATTGACGATTGACGATTGACGATTTGCGATTGGCCGCCATCCAATAGGTCGGCTGAAACTTTTCCAAGGAATTCTCCAGAATTCAGAATCTTGAAGATCAGCCGATCACCTTCATCGCCATACTTTCCCATCAGGGTTTCGGAATTCTCCATGGCTGGCGTTTCGATGGGCTGATAACCGTACTTCTTGAAAACGCTTTTTATCGTATTTAAAATGTAGTTCCGCCTCACCATTTCGGCAGGAGAAAAATCGCGGGTTCCTTTTGGGGTGTTTAATTTCATTCGGTTCAATGTTTAAGGTTCAAAGTTCAACGTGGCTCCACTTTGAACCTTGAACTCCGAACTTTGAACGGCCTTAGCCAACCAACTTACGGTATCTGATGCGCTTCGGGCCGTTATCTCCCAATCGTTTCTTGCGGTTCTCTTCGTAATCGGAATAACCGCCTTCGAAATA
The DNA here is from genome assembly GCA_041583955.1 of Bacteroidia bacterium. Lineage (GTDB taxonomy): Bacteria > Bacteroidota > Bacteroidia > UBA10329 > UBA10329 > UBA10329. The sequence continues at coordinate 9,498 of JBFHEW010000026.1, forward strand.
ATACACCTGCGAATCGCCTTCGAATGCAAGGATGTGTGTGCAGATACGGTCCAAGAACCAACGGTCGTGAGATATGATGACAGCACAACCCGCAAAGCTTTCGAGGCCTTCTTCCAACGCTCGGAGGGTGTTCACATCGATGTCGTTGGTAGGCTCATCCAGCAAGAGTACGTTGGCTTCCTGCTTCAATGTCATGGCTAGGTGAAGTCGGTTTCGTTCACCACCAGAAAGCATTTCCACTTTCTTGCCCTGGTCGCCACCACCGAAATTGAAGCGTGAAACGTAAGCGCGTGAATTCAGTCGTCTTCCACCCAGTTCCATTTCTTCCAATCCATCCGAAATGGTTTCCCAAACGGTTTTCTTCGGGTCGATGTCCTGATGCTGCTGATCCACGTACGCAACCTTCACGGTGTCGCCCACTTTGAATTCTCCCGAATCGGGTTTCTCCAATCCCATGATCATTCTGAACAGCGTGGTCTTACCAGCACCGTTCGGCCCGATGATTCCCACGATACCGTTAGGAGGAAGTTTGAAGTTCAAGTGTTCGTAAAGGAGCTTATCGCCAAATGCTTTGGATACGTCAACCGCCTCAATGACATTCGTTCCCAAACGAGGTCCGTTCGGGATGAATATCTCCAGTTTTTCCTCTTTCTGTTTTGAGTCTTCGTTGAGGAGTTTATCGTAGGCACTCAAACGCGCTTTGCTCTTGGCCTGTCGGGCTTTCGGGCTCATGCGCACCCACTCCAACTCGCGCTCCAATGTCTTTCTTCGCTTGCTTTCCGATTTCTCTTCCTGCTTAAGTCGTTTGCTCTTCTGATCCAACCAGGAGCTATAGTTTCCTTCCCACGGAATACCTTCTCCTCTATCCAATTCAAGGATCCAACCGGCCACATTATCCAAGAAATACCTATCGTGGGTAATGGCAATAACGGTTCCCTTGTACTGCTGCAAGTGCTGCTCCAACCAATCAATGCTCTCAGCATCCAAGTGGTTGGTAGGCTCATCCAATAAGAGGATGTCCGGTTCTTGAAGCAACAAGCGACACAGGGCCACTCTACGCTTTTCACCTCCGGAAAGAGTGCTCACTTTCTGATCATCTGGCGGACAACGGAGTGCATCCATGGCTCTTTCGAGTTTGTGGTCGAGTTCCCAACCGCCCATGGTTTCGATCTTCTCGGCCAACACGCCTTGACGCTCGATGAGTTTATTCATCTCATCATCGCTCATCGGCTCACCGAATTTCAGGTTCACCTCATCGTATTCCTTCATGATACCGGCCAACTCGGCAACGGCTTCCATCACCACTTCCTTCACCGTTTTGCTGGGGTCAAGCTGTGGTTCCTGCTCCAGATAACCTACGGTGTATCCGGGAGAGAAAACAACATCGCCCTGGTAGCTTTTTTCAACTCCGGCAATGATCTTAAGCAGCGTTGACTTTCCCGAACCGTTGAGACCGATGATACCGATCTTGGCTCCGTAAAAGAACGAGAGATAAATGTTGTTAAGTACCTTTTTATTATTGGATTGAAACGTTTTGCTCAATCCGACCATCGAGAAAATGATCTTCTTATCGTCTGACATGTTCGTTGAAATTGGGGTGCAAAGATAGCAAGCTGAATTGTCCAGCCGAAGGCTTTAAAAACAAACAACTTTCCTACCTTCCGCTCATGCCATTTAAGATATACCGATCATCTGCCGGTTCTGGAAAAACCTTCACGCTGGTGAAGGAATACCTGCGTTTGGCGCTGTCGTCAGACAGGCCCGACCTATACCGCGCAATCCTCGCCATCACCTTTACCAACAAGGCGGCCGAAGAAATGAAATCACGGGTCATTGAGGTGTTGAACGACCTGAGCCTGCCTTCAGATAAAGAGCATGCCATGGCCGGTCTGCTACGAAAGGAGCTTGGCGTGACAGAAGAGGTGCTGACAGCCCGGGCACAGCAAACGCTGAAGCATATGCTGCATCATTATTCGGACATCAGCATCAGCACCATCGACCATTTCACTCACAACGTCATCCGCACGTTTGCGCAGGACCTTGGCCTCTCCATCAATTTTGAGGTTGAACTGGACACCGAACGCATTACACAGGCAATTGTGGTTGCATTGCTGGAACGGATGGAAGGCAATCCGGCCCTAACCGATGCGCTCATCGATGTGGTGCGTTCGCAGATCGATGATGAGAAAAGTTGGTCTATCGATGATCTGCTCAAGAAATTCGCCTCTACCCTTTTCAATGAGGAAAGTCGTTTCCACCTCGAAAAACTGAAGAGCATTGAACTGACCGAATTCAAACAACTGCGGCAAAAACTCAGGATTGAACTGAAGGAGACTGCCGAAAGACTGAAAGCGCATGGGAAGGAATTCAAC
>JBFHEW010000027.1:0-11759 GCA_041583955.1 Bacteroidia bacterium
AGGTGCATCACTGAGTTGTTGAAGATGTACTTCAACGGCCCCCAGGTAATACGGACATTGGCGTGGTTGAGGTGACCGATGGTGATGGCCACGAAATGAACGAAGAAAGCTTGTTCAGGTTCAAATCCGCCAATGAGCATCACAGCTATTGTTTTCAACGGCTTGTAGAATACGTTCTCCATCCAATGATAGCGTAAGTGAGCGGCAAAGCCCATTTCCTCTACCGAATGGTGCACCTTATGGAATCTCCAAAGAATGGGATATCTGTGTAGCAGTACGTGAGTGAACCACTGCACAAAATCGTTCAGAATGAAGAAGATGAGGATCTGCGCCCAAGCCGGCAAGGCGGTGAAATCGAAGAAACTCAGAGAGGTCATGGTGATACCGAATGAAGCGAAAGCATGTTCCAAAACGGCATAAATACCCACGATCATCAATCCGAAAATGAAGAAGTTGAAGTACATGTAGAACCCATCAAGCCAGAAATCCTTTCGGATGACCGGTTGATTCTTCCTCCACGGAAATGCCATTTCCAGACCCCAAACCACTAACGACAGCACGGTCAATCCCCAGAAATAATTCTGGTACCATGGTTTATAGTCGTAATTGAAGGTCACTTCGCTTACGATCCAGCCCCAGTAATTGGCTACGGCATCGATTATTATTTGAAAAACTTCGCTCATGTTGTTTCAGGTAAGTTAACGCCCTTTCTAAGTATGGAAACACCCATGGCCAATAGCCACACGACTTTCACATAGAAAACAGGCTTGTATATCTCAAAGTTCACGGGTATCAGCATAACGATTCCCATGGCGGTAAGGCCCAATAGAATGGTGAAGACAGACAACCAGGAGTCAACCACTTTCCATTTCAATAGTCCAGCGCCCATCAGTACCAATCCGGCTCCGGCAAACACTTTTCCGAACCGTGCCAGGCATGTGATGTAATGCGTAGTGAAAAGAACACTATCAAGCCAAGTTTGGATCTCTTCTGGCGTCTTATCCATTGTCTGGCCGATGCCCCATGCGCCATAGGAATAGTAGAAAGCGGTTGCTAAGGCAGATACAAAGGTTCCTACTATGATTATTCCTGCACCTGGAGTGATGAGTGAGCGGTACGGTTTTCTGAAGGTGATGGCTGCCAGTCCCATCATTCCGCCTCCCATGATCACCCATCCGAAAATGTGCATTCTGTACAACCAGACCCACAACCAGAAGTTCTCATTGATGGCAGTGAAATCATCTGCTACAAAGTATTCTCCCAAATGATGCGGCAGGAACACCCAGCCTATGAGCAGGAAAAGAGCTCCGATGATGAGAGCCAGACCTGTGAATTTAGTTTCGAAATCGTTTTTCATAAGTGATGGTTATGTATTTGCAAACAACGAATCTATAGGCAAGCCCTTCTTCTGACTGTGACAATAGTTACTTAGCCTGCACATGGCTCCACTCAATCCAAGAGCCATCGTAATTTCTGATGTTACGATATCCGAGCAGCTCTGAAAGAACGAAATAGGTATGTGCCGATCGCACACCGGAATGGCAGTATGTGATGATAGGGGTCTGTTCGCTGATGCCCACTGCAAGGAAATTCGCTTTGAGTTGATCGGCATCGAGAAACCGATGTGTTCCAGCGTAATCCACTGCCGTGGACCAATCGAGGTTGATGGCGCCCTCGATATGACCTCCGCTGGCGGCCCCATCCTTCAATTTACCATTGAACTCCTCCGAACCGCGGGTGTCTATGAGAACGAGATCCGGGTTGTTGATGTTGGCCTTTACCATGGTGTAGGAGGCATGGATGGTGGAGTCTGCTGCCGAAAGGAATCTGTACTCGCCTGGTTCTGGTTGTGGGTACTCGGTAGAAAGGTGGTGGCCTTCCGACTCCCATGCATTCAACCCTCCGTTCAGCAATTTGATGTGCTGATGACCGTAGAACCTCAGGATCCACCATAGCCGAGCGGCATCGCATGCAGCATTCCTATCGTAAATGACGATGGTGTCGGAGGGGCTTATTCCATGCCTGCCTAACAGCTGTTCCACATGTGTCCGGGTAGGCATCATACCTCCGTATGCGTACGATGTATCGGTGATCTGGTCACGCCAAATATTGAACGCCCCATGAATGTGTCCTGTTGCATACTCAGACGATTTGCGAAGGTCAATGAGCTTTATGCCATTCTCTGAGCTAAGTTTTTGCCATAATGCGTCTGCCTCGATCAAACATGCTGTAGAAGCGTATGTAGCATCTTCCTTTTCTTCCTGAATGGGAGCGGTGCGGCACGCAAACAAGTGCACAGCCACGAGGAGGAAGAGTAGGTTAATCCTCCAGTTCATACCAATCGATATTGGTAAGCGGTTGTCTGCGGCCAGCGGCTTCTGGTGCGTAGTATTTTGCGAGGTAATCGAGAATGAGTGGTTCGTTTTCTCCCAGGTCCCAGAGGTTCTGTGTTTCCTGCATCCACCGGATCATTGTCTGCCAGCCATCTCTGGTGGCGCGGTTCTGCGTCACCATTTTGGCAGAATGGCAACTTGTGCAATTATTGATGACCAGTTGAAGGTTCTCGCCTTCCTTGAATCCAGTGGCAAGATGGATCCCATTCTCAAATTCGGGCAATGGTTCTTCTTGGATCACAACCTGTTTGGCAGGTTCCTTTACACTAAAGTCGAGTTCCCAAGGGTGGATCATATAGTGGATAAGGGCAAACACCCCTACCACCAGCACTAGCACGCCACGCGTCACATTCTTAATGTGCCGATGAACCTGGTCTAGGATCTTCTGCTTTTCGGGATCGATCATGCTACTTGACCTTTACGGCAATGCGATGACAAGCATTGTTGAGATAACCTTTCGGATTCCATGACGGAAGGACCATGGGCTGGGCATTTCCTTCACTGTCTGTGGCTCTTGCCCAAACTTCGTAGTATCCGTCTTCGGGAAATGAAACGGACGCGCTGAAATGCTGCCACGCCAAACGATTAGCTGGCTTTTCGAGTGTGCAAGGTTTCCACGTTGACCCGAAATCGATGGAGTATTCCATTTGCGCGACCTCCAGGTCTCCGGCCCAGGCGTGACCACGGATATTCAGAGTTTTGCCCTTGTCTATCATGGCGCCTGTTTTCGGGTAGGTGATAAGTGATTTCACGGGCATCGATTCAATGATGCACATGTCTTCGTCTTTCACTTTTTCGCCTGGCGCTACCGGTTTGCACGGTACGCGGTAACTCGGAGCTTCCATCTTGGGCCCGTCATGTACCTTATCTCTCACGGCAATCCTTTTCAGCCATTTTCCGGAAACGGATGCAGGCCATCCGCCTATCACCAACCGTAGCGGATAGCCATGGGCCAACGGTATCTCTTTGCCATTCATTTCAAATGCCAAGAGGGTTTCGGCTTCCATTGCCTTTTTCATGGGCACCCCTCTCGAGATCACCACTTTCTCCGGATTTCCTGTCAAGTGAATATCGGCACCATAATAACCGATGTAAACGGCATTGCCCTTTACACCCACATCCTTCAGAACATCTGCTAGCCTAACACCTGTCCATTCTGCGCAGGACACTGCTCCGTATTCCCACTGGTTGCCTTTTGCCGGTGGGTTGAACTCCTTTCTACCGTTGCCTCCGCATTCTATGGTCAGTTGATACTTATGATGCTGAAACTTCGTTTTCAGCTCCTGCAGGGTGTACGTTTTGGGTTTCGAAACCGATTCTCCGTCAATGGTCAATGTCCATTTCGAAGCATCGATGTTTTCTGGGATAAGGCCGTTGTTACGGATGAACATCTTTTCGTTCGGTGTAACCTTATCGTCAAGTAAGTGCGGAGCCGATTCAATGTTCCAAGGTTTGTTGTTGAGCACAACCATGTCCTTGTGTTTGCCGAACAGCTTATACGGGTCGGTATCCTGTAAGATCAGCGGCAGGTAATCTTTTGGGAGTTTATCTGCGAACACGATCTTGGAGCCGATAAGTGCCCCTAGCGTTGCAATGGATGAACGCTTAATGAAATTTCTTCTGCTTTTCATGACCAAATAAACCCCCAAGGTATTGTAATCTGTTCATGTCTTATGTGACATGGGGCACAGATGCCGCAACAACGGTCTTATAAATGTAAATCGATAACCGACACTAGCACAGAGGTGTTAGAAGGTTTGATCAATTGACGAATGGCACGGCACAAAAAAAGCCTTGGACACTCTTGTCCAAGGCTTTTCTTTCTGTAGGTAAAAAGATTATTTGTCTTTCGCAGCGAACTCGGTCTGCTTCAGGTACCTGTTGGCGGTAATGACTTCACCATTGGCGTACTTCATTTCGATGTAGGCGTTTGAGAACTCGTCCCAAACACGGAATTCTCCGTTTCGCTTACCGTTCGTGTAGTTGAGTTCTGCGGTTTTCGACCCGTCTTTAGCGTACGTTTCCCACTTTCCTTCTGGAGCATCGTTCTTGAAAAAACCAGTTTCTTTCACTTCGCCAGTCTCGTAGTAATTGGTAACTGCCACGAGCTCACCTTTCATGACGTATTCGCTCTTCACCGAACCATTATCGTATGTGGTCTTTACCTTATTTTGCGCCATGCAAGTAGAACCTGCCAAAACCGCTACTATCATCATCAACTCTTTCATGACCTCGTTCTTTTGTTAAACCAAAGTTACGATAAATTCTTTTCTCTTAACATTTACGTAACATACGGATAACGATAATGACCCGGAATTGTTTCAATTAAGTTCAAAATGACGAAAAATTTAACATTGGAAAATGATTACCTGAATGTTAACATCAACACATTGGGTGCAGAGCTTACAGGATTATCCGATAAACGTGATGGGATAGAACATATGTGGTCTGCCGATCCCAAGTATTGGCCGCGAAGGGCTCCCATCCTCTTTCCATGTGTAGGAGAGTCGAAGGATGGATCTGTCCGCATCAACGGCAGAGAATACCCTATGGGCAGACACGGATTCGTCCGCCACGAAGAATTCGCTGTCGTATCGCACACGGATTCAACAGTGGTTCTGGAGCTGCGCAACAGCAGCGCCACCGAGCAATGCTACCCGTTCAGGTTCGCGTTCAGGACCACCTTTCGATTGGATGGAGATAAACTGATCCAGTCGTTCGAGGTCCTGAATACTGACGACCGCCAGATCGGGTTTCAGTTGGGGGGCCATCCGGCCTTCGCTGTGCCTTTCCGTGCTGATGAAAAGTACGATGATTATGAGGTCGTATTCGATTCGCCTCAAACGTTGGAGCGCCACCTACTTACCGATAAAGGACTTTACAGCGGCAAGACAAGACCCTTTCTGAGCAATGAGGAGAAGTTCGGTCTATTCTATCACCTGTTCAATGAAGATGCGCTCGTTTTCAAGGACATTGAGGCCAAAACGGCTTGGATTCAGCATAAAAGTGGAGGTAAACGGCTACAGGTTGATTACCAAGGGTTTCATCATTTAGGAATCTGGTCTGTTCCGGGAGCCGATTATGTGTGCATTGAACCTTGGATCGGGTGTGCCGACATGGTTGACCAGCCGGACGATTTCTTCAAAAAGGACTCGGTTGTTGTGTTGAATCCAGCGCAGTCGTTCACTGCGGCTTTCACCATCTCTCTTCTGCACTAACGAGCACGGTTCCTCAGTTCGCGGTTGATCTTTTCAAGGTCTTCGAGCATTGATTTCTGTGTCAACTCCGTCTGTTTCTGACGGGTGATGTCAACGCCAATGCTGACGATCTGCTGAAGCCGGCCAGCCTGGTCCAGAATGGGGTTGAAGGTGGTTGCAACCCAGACTTCTTTTCCGGTTTTCGTGATAAGGATGTTCTCAGAGCTGAATGTTTCGCCATTCCGAATTCTTCGGTATGTCTCCTCAATGAGTTGCTGGTCTGTTGTTCTGCCAGATAGAACCGACCAGGGTTCTTTCCCAATTATCTCCTTCTCTGCATAGCCTGTAATGTCAGTGAACCCCCGATTGGCCCAGGTTACCAGCCCATTGGCATTATGAATAAGCACTCCGTTACTTGTTTCTGATGCCACCAATGAAAGTGTTCGGATCTTCTCTTGGGCCAGTTTACGTTCGGTAATGTCTTCGGTGATACCTACAATACGGGTAACTTCTCCAGAAGCATCGTAGACCGGATATGACCTGTCGCGCACCCATTTGATGCTACCGTCATCCATCAGCAACCGATACTCCGCATCGTAGGTCCCTGTTTTTCCGTATTGGTTGAACTGTTCAATCACGTTGTCAAGGTCTTCCGGATGGATCTTGTTCGACCACGCATCCGGGTTCTCATACATTTCCTGAATTGGACTACCGTAGAGGGATTCATAGCTGGGGCTTACATAGAGGAGCTTGTTGGTGTCCGCATCGGTGAGCCAAAAAACCTCCGAAATGCTTTCGGCCATGTCTCTGAAAAGTTGTTCGCTCTGCAGTTTGGAGGCTTCGAGCAAATGCCTTTCGGTCATGTCAATGATGATACCGTCAATGGCCGTTGCTCGGCCATCCGGCCCCATTGTTGCCTTGCCCCGCGAGAGAACGAAGGTGGTGGAACCGTTCCTGAAAAGGCGGTACTCTGCAGCATATTCCCCTGTCTTAAGTCCTTCTATAAGGCACTTCCGGACATGATCGCGGTCTTCCGGATGTATGAGCCGGTAGAATTGTTCCGTACTGAGCTCCGTACTGAAATCCTCGAAAAGCTGGGCGCATTTGTCGTCCCAGACCAACTTGTTGCTTCCTGTTGTCCAATGCCACACTCCGATCTTCGCTGTACTGAGAACAAGGTCGCGCTGCACTGTTTTGGCCTCCAGTTCACGCTGCGCCTGTACTCTTTCGGTAATGTCCTGCACCGTACCCAACAGTTTTCTTCCGACAAGGGTGGCCCTTGAACCTGCCATGATCCTCTCCTGACCGGTGTCAGGCCTGATTATCCGGTAGGTCAATCCGTTAGTTGAACCCGTCAATGCCTCCCTGTCTGTTTCCAGTATCGCCTCTCGGTCGTCAGGGTGCACCAGGCTCATGAACAGTTCCCGAGTGATGCGTTGTTTGGTCAGGCCGTGAATGGAATACATCTCCTCCGACCAGCTGTACTCGCCAGTTTCCATATCCATCTCCCAACTTCCCAATTGAGCCAGCTTTTGTGCTTCATTGAGCGATGATTCGCTCATTCGAAGCTCCAGTTGAGTAAGGATCCTATCTGAAATATCCAGCACGCTACCGTACCAGCGTATTCTGCCATCGTCTCCATCTACACGCTTGCCGTTTGCTTGAAGATGCACGATCTGACCGTTGTCTGGCCGTACGATACGGTAAACGAATGGTTTTCCTATCCCGGAGGTCAACCTGTCTGATAGCGCTTCTCTGTACAGTTGAAGGTCGTCTGGATGAACACAGGCATTGAAAACGTCACTGGTGATGACCGTTCCCGGGGGAATTCCTGTGATGCGGTAGAAGTTCGGAGACCAGACGGTTTCTTTTGTTGTAATGTCGATCTCAAAGCTCCCGCTATGAGAGATCTCTTCTCCCAGCGAGAGTAGACTTTGACTTTTAAGTAGTTCGCGTTCTATCTGTTTACGGGTGGTCACATCCTGTAATGTACCGATCACCTTGATTATCTTTCCTTCGTTGTCTCTGATGGGTTCAGCATGGGCACGCACGTCTTTTACGGTACCGTCCGCTGCAATGATGGTATATTCCACCATGGACATCAATCCGTTTTTCAGCCCCTTGGTCATGAGGCTTCCCACACGCTCTTTGTCTTTCGGGTGTACGAATCGGGCTGAATCGGCCAATGTGAATTCCATTGGTTCGCAACCATAGATGCGGAACATTTCTTCAGAACAGACAACCTCGGTGCCATCAATCTCCCACTCCCAACTTCCCACTTTCGCAATTTGCTGTGCTCTGCGTAACGAAGCCTCGCTTTCGCGCAGTTTTGCCTCGCTAAGCAATAACTCTTGCTGTATCCTGTGCCGTTGCAGGGCCTTGCGAATGGCCACGGGTAGCCGTTTTCTTGTTGAACGTAGAATGTAATCCTCAATACCGGCTCCCAGCAGATCGATGGCGATATCTTCAGAAAGGTCGTATGCCAGCATAATGAACGGGGCAGAAACGTCCAGGTTCCTGGCAATGGAAAGGAGTTTAACGGCATTCGTGCCTACGAGGCTGTACGGGCTCAGGATCACATCCGGAGAAAATGTCAGAAGGCGGGTTTCAAAGTCGTTTTCGTTTGTTGCAACCTCATGAATGAATTTGAGGTCTGCATCTTCCAATTCCCGAAGCACTCCTTCTGTCTCAGGATGGAAATCTTCAACGATTATGATTCTGACCGTGTCCGACATCTTCTTTTGATGGGTTGGTGAACATTTACTTCAGAACGGTGTTGAGGGTTTCATGCTCACCGCATTTTTTACGGTAATTTTACATTTTCACAACAAAATAAACATTCATGAAAACACTTATTCTGCTATTGCTGACCACCTTCAGCGTATTTACGATTGAAAACGACCAATTGAAGATTGGCGATAAGGCTCCGAAAACTGACGTTAAGATGCAATCGGTGGATGGTGCCAAAGCATCATTGGCAGAACTTGCCAAGAAGAATGGTCTTTGTGTGATATTCTCTTGCAACACCTGCCCGTACGTGATAGGTTGGGAAGACCGTTACAATGAGATTGAAGCGGCATGTGCTAAGAATAACATCGGATTCGTGCTGGTCAATTCCAACGAGGCCAAGCGAAATGGAGACGATAGCTTGGATGAGATGAAGGCTCATGCCAAGGAGAAAGGCTATGGCAAATATGCCTATGTGGTGGACGAGAACCACGTGGTGGCAGATGCATTCGGTGCTACCAAAACCCCCGATGTGTTTCTCTTCAATGCCGAAATGAAATTGGCCTACAAAGGAGCAATTGACGACAACATGAAGCAGAAAGACAGCGTAAAGGAGCCTTATCTGAAAAACGCTATTGAAGCAATGGTTGCAGGAAAACCGATCAATCCGGGCGAAACCAAAGCCATTGGATGTTCAATCAAGAGAACCAGCTAAAGACCCAGCTCTTCGAGTTTCGTTTCGAGCTCACCTTCTTTAAAAGACCCCTCATGGAAATGGCGGGTCTTTTTCTGTGCATTCTCGAAAAGGGTGGCAGGTATAGCACCGCTCCATTCTTCGCTTACGCGAGGAATCCAGACGTTCGGGTTGCCTTCATCAAGCAGCAGGACTTCGCTTTTCAATTCTTTCTTCTGAATGAACGGAATCACCTTCGAGTCAAGATTTTCAACGAAATCCAGAGTAACTAGCAGCACCTTGATGGCCTTCTCTGACCCATTTGCTCCAAGTGTTTCGAAGAATGGTAATTCCTTTACACAGGGGCCGCACCAGGTGGCCCAGAAATTCACTACGAATGTGGTGTCTGAGCCATTCTGCAGTCGTTGTTCAAGCTGGTCCAGGTTCACAACCGGAACAGACTGTGCAGAAGTGTTCAGCACCGCGAACGTGCCCAAAAACCAGATGCTGAATATCTTAAGCACGCGCAGTTCTGTAATTCTCATACAACAGTCGGGTTATACCATCAGAAAGACCGAATTCGGGCACAATGATGTCTTTGATCTTGGCACGCTTAAGGATGGCACGGAATATTTCGCATGCCGGAACAATAACGTCAGCCCTATCGGGATTCAGTCCTAGTTTGGCAATCCGCTCTTCATAGGTCATTTCGCGCAGCATGATGTGAAGACTCTTCAGCTGACCCCGCGACATGGGTTGTCTGCCTGGGATCTCGGCCATCTTGTACAATTTGTTGATGTTGCCTCCAGAACCAATGGCATCCAGTTTTTCCAATCCTTCGGTATGTTTTCCAACCCAGTTCAGCAGTTTCTCCCAGTATTCCTGTTCAACCTTATTGTTCAGCAATCGTAGTGTTCCAATTCTGAACGAGCGGCTTGCAACGGCCTTGTTCTCGCTGAACACCGTCAGCTCTGTACTACCACCACCGACATCTATGTAGAGATAGCTCCTGTCTTTCAACAACTTTTCTTCAAAATGGTTTGAGAATATGATGTCGGCCTCCTTCTTGCCCTGAATGATTTCGATGTCGAGACCGGCTTCTTCCGATATCCGTTCCACCAATTCTTCGCCATTGGTTGCATTTCTCATGGCAGAGGTGGCACACGCCCTGAACGAAACCACATCATGCACTCCAAGCAGAAGTCGGAAGGCGCGCATCGTATCCACCAATTTTGAGCCTTTCGTGTCGCTGATGAGACCCGAAGTGAAAACATCTTCACCCAATCGGATAGGAACCCTTACCAGGGATGATTTTTTGAAAACAGGTCCGGTTTCACTTTCAAAAACGTTGGTTATCAATAGTCTCACCGCGTTTGAACCGATGTCTACTGCTCCGAATTTCAGCACGTACTTCTCTTTTTTATGGATACCGTTTTTCTGGCGATGAAAGTACTCAATCTTTGAGGGAGGAATGTGATCATCTCACCTCTTTCGGATAAAGATCGAACAGTTTTGTGCCTTTGCATCCGGTTATCTCCGACCATTTTTCTATTTCCAGTCGGATGGCAAATACACCACATGTCGGGAGGTTGTAAAGCAGCTCATCCTGCAGTTGATTGATGAGCGATGTGAACGAGGGATTGTGCCCGAAGATCATCAGGGTTTCAACGGCATCCTCAACATTGGAAATGAGTTTGAGAAGGTCGTATGTCGATGCATCGTAAATGCCTTCGTTGGCGCGTATCCGCTGCAATGGGAAGTCCAATTTGCGGGCAATGATGATGGCCGTATTCATGGCACGGATGGCCGGACTCGACAGGATCAGGTCTGGGAAGATATCTCTTTCAAGAAGGGCTTCTCCAATGGAGAATGCATCATTGATGCCTCTTGGTTTGAGGGGGCGATAAAAATCCTCCAGATCCGGATAGGCCCAGCTCGATTTTCCATGCCGAACAATGATCAGTGTCTTCTTCATTGAACCGAAGTTAAACACAAAACCGGCAATGCGCTGCTGGGAGAAAGGATTCCTTAACGGATCGTTATCATTTAACGAACGTCAGCACCTGATTGCTTTCGGTCAGATAGGTGTTGAGCGAAGCCTGCTTTTCTTCATCTGTCAGTTTCAGCAGAGTGGCCAATGCCTCATTCAAGGGGACCGCGTACCTGTCTGCAACCGGTTTTTCAAAATACAGCATTCCGGTCCTTCTTATCAGGAAATCAGATAGTTCGAAAACCATTTCGTTCTGTACAGCATATTGCAGCTCGGCCAGAAGGATGGCAAGCGAGCGGTCTGTGGCACTCAGATCGATGCTTGCTACAATGTGGTGTGCGTTGCTTCCATATTTATGGAACAGACCGTTCAACTGATTTTCGGTGAGTTCTGTTTCTCCCACTTCGGCCACGAATGCCTTGAAACTGTGGTATGTACCTCCCGAAAGCTTCCTGTTCGAAGACCTTGAAAGGGAAAACGGACGTTTCTCCTCTGCCTCGAGTTGGCGTAACGCAAGGTCAACGGTGCGCTCGGCCATTTTGCGGTAACCGGTCAGTTTTCCTCCGGCAATGCTTATGAGACCGTGGGCAGAAATGAAGATCTCGTCCTTGCGCGAAAGTTCAGATGGCGATTTGCCGTCTTCGTGAATGAGTGGGCGTAACCCGGCCCAGGTCGACTGTATATCGGCCTGTGTAAGAGGCGCTATGTCGAAAGCATTATTGGTGGCTTGCAGCACGTAGTCCACATCTTCCTGTGTTACGTATGGCCGTTCGATGTTG
>JBFHEW010000028.1:0-11692 GCA_041583955.1 Bacteroidia bacterium
ATCAATGAGTACAGTCGGTTGATCTCAATGGCCGGAATGGCAGCTTGCATCGAGGTTTTTTCGTTCACCATACGAGGTATCTGCATGATGCCCATTGGACTTTTGAACTTCACGAGCAGTGCCGTGATCTCGCCTAGTTCTTCCTCTACGGCATGGTGGTCATGTTCATGATCATGCTCATGCTCATCATCGTGGGGGTGCAGGTCCGTTTCCGGTTCAGCATGATGGTGAATATCCCAAACGCTCTCGGTGGATGTGAGAATGAGCCGATCGGCCACTGTACCCGTGGCATTCAGGATGCCGACCACATTGTAGTGCGATTCCTCGTGTGCATGGCCCTCTTCATCAAAACCGTGGTTACCATGGAAATGCCCTCCGATCTTAAGATTCAGTTTTTGCGCAACAGTGCTACCAAGCACCACATCCATGCTGTTCTTCCAAACGTGTCCGCTGGCGAATGAAGCCTCGAAGTGGGCCAGATACAATGAATCCGTCCCCACGATCCTGAATCCTTTGTAGCTATCGCCATAGGAAAGCGGAATGCTGTATTTGATGAGCGGGTTACGTTTCAACCTGTTCACTTCGGTAAGTGGAATGTTTCCGGTGGGGTTGTCGATCTGATATACTGCCGAAAGGATGAGTTGCAAGGGGCTGCCTTTGGCACCAACCACCATGTCAATGCCGCGGATGTCACGATTGAAGCGTTCGTTGAGCTGACCGCTTACTGTAACTATGAAAGATACCATTCCCACGCCTATGCCCAAAAGCATCACACTCAGGATGGTGGAGAGGAAATACTCCTTCAGGTTAGCATATGCCAAGTGCAGCATTCTCATAACGAAATGGAATTTGAGAATCGGGTTTTCAATCGTTGGTCGTGCGTAACGATGATCAATGCAGCGCCATGGCCTGTCACTGTTTTCTGCAACAGCGCTGTAACCAGTTCGCAGTTAACGTCATCAAGGGCGGAGGTGGGTTCGTCTGCCAACACCACTTTTGGTCGTGTCACCAGCGCGCGTGCAATGCCGGCACGTTGGCGTTCGCCAATACTCAATTCGCTTGGGCGATTGGTTGCCTTGTCTGCAATGCCGAGTTCGGTAAGCAATGATAGGGCCAACGCCTCATCGTTGGGCAATCCGGCAAGCGAACGCGCCAGCTGTAGGTTCTGCATGAGGTTTATGGATCGGATGAACTGCGCCTGCTGAAAGACCATCCCGATGTTCCTTCCACGGAAAGTATCGCGGCCGCTTCCTTTCAGTTCAATGATGGACGTTCCATCGATGTGAACAGAACCCGAATCCGGTTCCATGAGGCCAGCCAACAAATGCAGCAATGTGGTTTTTCCGCTACCCGATCTGCCAAGCACCAACAAGACCTCTTCTGCCTTGACGTGCAGATCAGGGAACGAAAAACCAGGTCCGTTCGGGTAGTTGAAAGAAATGTTCTTGGTATGTAGCACGGCTTCGAAAATAGGACTTAGTTACCACCATGTTTCTCTTCGGCTTCTAATTTGGGCGGGAAGAAGCACACAAGAGTCACCGTCAACAGCATTGATGCTAGGCAATGTAATTGTCTTCTGTACGATTTCCAGATTATCCGAATACTCTCTTATTAATAGGAACTGATTGACATTGACTTTACTGAACGATTGAACCGTACGTTTCTTGTTTGGCCAGAAGACGGTGATGGAATCGATTGACGTTGCATTCCCAAGTCCTACATGAAGCTCCATGGGATTGGCACCGAAACTTCCGCCCGACCCGACCGTGCGAAACACCGTATGCTTTTCTGACTTGGAATCGGTCAGGTCAAGCCGGATCAGGGCACCCACAGCTGCGCGATTGGAGTGTTTACCGATCAGCTTAAGCGAAATCCAAGAGTGTTCAGTTCCTGAATTCATGTAACATGCATTCGGGAACCTGTCTCCTTGAAGGGCTCCACCCTGCACAAGATAGATGTCCTGATCTCCATCGTTATCGATATCGGCAAAACTGATACCATGTCCCTTTTGCAACGACCCCAAACCCAATTTGAAGGTGACATCTTCGAACCCCTCACCATCGTTATTCCTGAGCAATCTGTTTGGTACGATGGAACCGTAATCAGGAGCACCTGTTCCCAGGTACAGGTCCAGATAGCCATCGTTATCGTAATCACCATAGTTCAGACCCATGGTAAATACCTGCTTGTCCAAACCCATGGATTTTGTTGCGTTCGTATATGTTCCGTTTCCATTGTTTCGGTAGGCGGCTATGGTGACAGCGGGTTCTTCACCAAGCATTTCGGAAACGAATGCAGTTTCTGGGCTGCTATTGATGTCATCGTAGTCGAAAATGATGATATCCTTCCAACCATCATTGTCAATATCGAAGGATGCGGCTCCGAAGCTCTGAACAGGTAAGCCTATTCCTGCAGATGAAGAAACATTCCGGAATGACCAGCTACCGTTTTCGGTAGCGCCCAGATTGTGGAACAGAGCGTTTTCGCGGCCCTTTATTGAAACCAATAGATCAGGGAGTAGGTCGTTGTCGATATCGGTCCATACGGCACCTTTTACAAAACCGCGTATCTCAAGACCGTATTCCTTTGCCATATTCGTGAACGTACCATCTCCTTTGTTAACATAGAATTCGCTTGGATAACAACTGGTTGTTGAACCTCGGTTGTATGCATCTTCATCACTTGTTTCGTTACCGATGAAGACATCTATCCAACCGTCTAGGTTGAAATCTGCCCAGCAGGCAACTTGTGTCGGGTACTCTGAGTACAGCCCACTTTCTTTTGTCACGTCTTCAAATGTTCCATCTCCAAGGTTCTTCAGCAAAGAATTAGGGTAACAACCCGATGAACCGAACCAGGCACCCCGTAAGACGAGCAGGTCCATGAATCCGTCATTATTGTAGTCGGCCTGTACCATATTGAGCCCACCTGTAAGACCCAACAGACCAGCTTTCCGGGTTCGGTCCATGAATCTTCCGTTTCCGTCATTCTGGTAATATTTCAATTGGTCAGCAATGCCAAAAGACGAGACCACTACATCAAAATAGCCGTCATTGTTGAAGTCATCAATAACAACACCTCCAGCAACCCCACCATCAGCAATACCTAACACACCGGCCATGTCTTCGAAAGCGACTGTTTGATCCGTTTTTTCAAAAAGCCCTGGCACAGATAAAAGGTGCTCTTTTGGAACGCCATCAGGGTACAGCCCCATAGCGCTGAAACACACATTGTAAAGCCATCTTGCTGAACGGTCATGTGGATTGAAAGCCAAAATCTGAGAATATATTTCTGAGGCCTTGACAACATGATCGGAATTCAAGTGAAATGCTGACGGATCCAATGGGAATATGCACGACTTGGAGTTGTGGTTGTAGAGACAGTTCTCCTGTTCTCCGGCCCTTAAATGGGCAAGTGCGAGCAACTTCTTCAGGTATAGGTTCTCGTCATTGACCATATCACCATTCATTCCCTGCAGGGTCAACACCTCATTGATCTGAATGACCGCCTCCTCACTGTCTCCGCGTCCGAGTAAGACTTCGGCACGGAATTGCTTCAGGGAAGAAGCAATATCCTTTCCCAGCCAACTGGTATTCCGGATAAGAAACTCAACCAGCACAAGCTTGTGCTCCATTTCAAAAGGAAGACTGATAACGTTATCTCTGTTGATCGCATTCTGGAGATCCTTGGCGGCAATAAAGGTTCCTGCCTTCGTTTCAGAACTGTTTGACTCATCAAAAGTGACAACGTTCGGGTAAAAGAAGAACAAACATCCAATGAACAACATATAGAATAGCCAGAAGAACAGAATAATTAAACCCAGTTTAATGGTTGATCTGACCCTCAGGATATTGATGTTCATAGGAACCGTCAAAGATATGGAGTTGGGATGAGCTTCGTACTTTTAGCCGAGATTCTCAGAACATGCTTGAAAGACCAAGAAGAAACAGGGCCACCGAAACCATTCGCAGTATGGTGCGTGAAACGCGCCTCGACCTTTCCAACCTGATTTACCCGCTTTTTGTTGTTGACGGAAAAGGTAAGAAGGACGAGATCGGCTCGTTGCCGGGTATTTTCAGGTTTTCTGAAGACATGTTGCTGAAAGAGGTGGAGCAAAGCATGAACCTAGGCCTCCGCTCGTTCGTGCTTTTTCCGGCCGTGGAAGATGCGCTCAAAGACAGGACAGCGACTTACAGTTACAACGAAAAGAACTTCTACCTGCGCATCATTTCCAAACTGAAAGAGGAATTTCCGGAAAGCTGCCTCATCAGCGATGTGGCCATGGACCCCTACAGCTCTGATGGGCACGATGGGCTGGTTGAAGATGGTCGGATACTGAATGACGAAACGCTCGATATTCTTGGAAGAATGGCCTTGGCGCAGGCCGAAGCAGGCATCGACATCATTGGACCATCTGACATGATGGACGGTCGTATTCAGCATATCCGCGAAGAATTGGACGATGCCGATTTTGAGAATGTGGGCATCATGAGCTACACGGCAAAATACGCAAGCGCCTACTACGGACCCTTCCGCGATGCGCTGAGCAGTGCTCCAAAATCGGGAGATAAGAAGACCTACCAGATGGACCCTGCCAATAAATGGGAAGCTCTTCGCGAAGCCGAGCTTGATGCATCGGAAGGTGCCGACTTCCTCATGGTGAAGCCGGCCCTCCTTTATTTGGATATCATTCACCTCCTGAAAGAGAAATTCGAATTGCCCATTGCCGCCTACAACGTAAGTGGAGAATACGCCATGCTGAAAGCCGCAGCGCAGAACGGCTGGTTGGACTACGACAAAGCGATGCCCGAAATGCTTTTGAGCTTCAGAAGGGCAGGTGCTTCGGCAATCCTTACCTATTTTGCCAAGGAATACGCACAAATGCTGAAAGACGGGAAGCTTGCTTAAGATCGATATGCATACGCACATCATGCCGCGCGACATGCCAGATTTCGCACGCAAGTTCGGCTATGGCGATTTCATCATGCTCGACCACGTGGCGCCCGGAACGGCCAATATGATGCAGGGACGCAGATTCTTCCGCCAGATAAAGGAGAATTGCTGGAACCCGGAGATCAGGATAGCTGAATACGAGGCTTTTCAGACACAGGTACAGGTGGTTTGCACCATTCCGGTGCTTTTCTCGTACTGGGCCCAGCCAAAGGATGGAGCCGAAGTATCGCGCTTTCTCAATGACGATATGGCGCGCGCCATCGACCCATTCAAGAAGAATTACATCGGACTCGGAACACTTCCGATGCAAGACACCGATCTGGCCATTCAGGAATTGGAGCGTTGCAAGGAACTAGGTTTCCCAGGGGTGCAGATCGGATCCAACATCAACGATAAGAATCTTGACGAACCCGAATTCTACCCCATTTTTGAAGCGTGTCAGGACCTCGGAATGGCCGTATTCGTGCATCCTTGGAACATGATGGGCATGGATCAGATGCGTAAGTACTGGCTACCTTGGTTGGTGGGCATGCCGGCCGAAACCTCGCGCGCCATCTGTTCCATGGTCTTTGCCGGGATCTTTGAGAAATTACCTCAATTGCGTGTCTGTTTTGCACACGCTGGCGGCTCCTTCATTCCTACCATTGGCCGAATTGAGCACGGCTTCAATTGCCGACCCGATCTGGTTGCCATCGATAATGATGTGAACCCGAGAGAATACCTTGGTAAATTCTGGGTTGATTGTATTACACACGATGCAGATGCCCTCAGATTCATCATCGATAAGGTAGGTTCGGAACGGGTCTGTTTGGGAAGCGACTATCCGTTTCCGTTGGGAGACCTCGAAATCGGTAAATTCATCGAAGAAATGAACCTTCCCACGCCAGAACTCGAGAATATCTTCTGCAACTCAAGCTTGGAGTGGTTGGGGCTCAACGAAGACACATTCAATTGAACGGGGAAATAGAAATATCAGTCGTAAGTCCGGTTTACCGTGCGGAGGCCCTTTTGCCAGAATTGGTATCGAGGCTTGAGTCGGTACTCTCATCAATGGGCGTGACCTATGAGATCGTATTGGTGGATGACCGTAGCCCTGATGATTCATGGACCGTTCTTAAAGAACTGGCCTCGAAACACAGCACGGTGAAGGCCTATCGGCTAAGCAGGAATTTCGGGCAGCATTACGCCATAACGGCTGGACTCACGCTGGTAAGCGGCAATTGGATCGTGGTGATGGACTGTGATCTTCAGGACAGACCAGAAGAGATTCCTGCTCTTTACGCTAAAGCAAAGGCAGGTGCTGACTCCGTTGTTGCAAGAAGGGCGCAACGGCAAGACTCATGGGCAAAGAGAATGTCGTCCAAGGCGTATTATTCCACCTTCAGTTATCTCACAGACACGGTACAGGATCCTGCGGTGGCAAACTTTGGGATCTACCACAGGAAGGTGATCAACGCCATTCTGGCCATGAAGGACCAGATCCGATATTTCCCAACCATGCTTCAATGGGTTGGATTCCAGAGAGAGTATTTGGATGTCGTTCATGACGCAAGGGCCGAAGGAGAATCCTCGTATAGCTGGAAAAGCCTATTTGCTCTTGCTTTCAATAATATTTTGGCGTTCTCCGATAAGCCATTGAAACTTACGGTAAGTTTCGGTTTCTACATATCTGCCATTTCTCTTGGCATTGGCATCTTTTACTTGATCCAGTACATCTTGGGAGAGATCGATGTTTTGGGTTTCGCCAGTTTGATCATCTCAATATCGTTCTTCTCGGGAATGATCATCATGATACTTGGAATAATCGGTCTTTATCTGGGAAAGGTTTTTGAAAAAGTGAAGGACCGACCTAGTTTCATTATCAGCGAATCGTCTCAAAGCGATCTTCAATGAAAATAGAGTCACTCAAATGGGACTCCGAATTCTTTGGTTATCCCGTGGGTATTTTAAACCTAGGTGCGTTCGACATGGACGAACAGCAACTTCTCGTTGATTCGAAAAGATTCAAGTTGGTTTACGTTACCAGTAACAACCCTCAGGGGTCTTCTCTTCTTTCCTGCGGAGATTCCAAAAAGGTATTTGCCAAACTACCTACGGATCAGGGAATCGATGCTTCGGTGGTGGAAATGCCAATTGAAAAGATGGATGACGCTGTCAGGATCGGACTTCAAAGCGGACTTTGGTCCAGATTTGCACTGGATCCGGGGTTTTGCAGTAACGAATTTGAGCGGCTCTATCGAACATGGGTGGAACGGAGCGTTACCCACGAGATAGCCTACAAGACACTGACGGTGATGGAAGAGGGAGAACCAACAGGCATCCTCACGCTGAGCGGTAAAGCCGACCATGAATCGTCAATCGGTCTGTTTTCGGTTGATTCGGAATATCGCGGGAAAGGAATCGGGAAAAGCCTTTTGAAGGCAGCAGACACCCTCAGTTTCAAAAGGGGCGATTCACGATTGACCGTTGCGACACAGGGAAAGAACAGCGCGGCATGCGAAGTTTATCAAAGATTCGGATTTGAACTCATTTCCGAAACATACATTTACAATTATTGGAATGAAGCATTTACCGTTCAATAAACCGCATCTCACCGGCCACGAGACCTCCTTATTGCAAGAGGCCGTTGCTACTGGGAAGATATCTGGCAACGGCATGTTCACGAAGAAGTGCCACACGTTGCTCGAAGCACTTACCCGAACGCCTAAGGCCCTATTGACCACATCTTGCACCGATGCACTGGAAATGTGCGCCATTCTGATGGATATTCAGGATGGAGACGAAGTGATCATGCCATCCTTCACATTTGTTTCCACGGCAAATGCCTTCATTCTGAGAGGAGCGAAGATCGTCTTTGTGGATAGCCGCTCCGATCATCCCGGGATGGACGAGGACAAGGTGGCGGAACTCATTACTTCAAGGACCAAAGCCATCGTAGCTGTTCATTACGCAGGTGTTGCCTGCGACATGCAAAAGCTTAAGACAATAGCAGACAAGCACGCGCTTTTTCTGGTGGAAGATGCAGCACAGGCCATTTGCTCTTACTTCAAATGGCCGGACGGAAGCAAGCAACCACTCGGTTCCATCGGTCAGCTGGGGGCGTTGTCGTTCCACGAAACCAAGAACATTCAGTGCGGAGAGGGCGGTGCCCTTCTCATTAACAGCAAGGATTTTGAAAAACGTGCCGAGATCATCTGGGAGAAAGGAACCAATCGTACGGCCTTCTGGCGCGGAGAGGTTGACAAGTACGGCTGGGTCGATATCGGCTCATCATTTCTGCCATCTGAATTGAGTTCTGCGTTCCTGTTCGCCCAATTGGAGAATGCCGATGCCATTCAGGCTCGCAGGTTGGAGATATGGAATCGCTACTACGAAGGGCTCGGAGCCGATATGCTGTCTGGCACGGCCCGGTTACCGCATATTCCAGACTTTGCCACCAATAACGCACACATGTTCTACCTCATCTGTTCGTCAGAGCAGGAAAGGACAGATCTCATAGCACACCTCAAAGCAGAGGATATTCATGCGGTATTCCATTACCAATCACTCCACGCATCGCCCTATTTCAAGGATAAGCATGATGGAAGACCGCTACTTTGGTCTGATACCTACAGCATGTGTCTGGTAAGGCTGCCCCTGCATCTGCACCTCACCAACGAGGACGTTGATCGGGTGGTTCATGCCATCAAAAGGTTTTACGGATAGATGAAAGTCCCCTTCAACGACCTCGTCTTGGCAACTGGTTCCGTTCGGTCCGAACTGGAAGAGGCTTTCATGCAGGTTCTTGACAGTGGGTCCTTTGTCCTAGGCGAGAACCTGAGGAGCTTTGAAGAGGAATACGCACGTATGGGTCAGACAGACCATGCCATTGGCGTAAGCAATGGATTGGATGCATTGACCCTTTGTCTGCGTGTACTGGGAGTTGAAAAAGGAGACGAGGTGATCGTTCCTTCCAACACCTATATTGCAACGGCACTGGCCGTGAGCCATGTAGGAGCAACTCCCGTTTTTGTGGAACCGAGGCCAGACACGTGCAATCTCGATCCGGAGCTTGTTGAAGAAGCCATCACATCCAAGACGAAAGCAATAATTCCCGTTCATCTGTACGGTCAACCGTGCGAAATGAACATGATCATGCAGATGGCAGACAGGCATCGATTGATGGTGGTCGAGGACAATGCGCAGGCCCACGGAGCGCTTTTCAACGGAAAAACCACAGGAAGTTGGGGGCACATCAACGCCACCAGTTTTTATCCCGGAAAGAACTTAGGGGCCCTAGGAGATGGAGGCGCAATTACCACCAACGATGAGCAGCTTGCAGCTAAGGTCCGGATCCTACGGAATTATGGTAGCCAGAAAAAGTACTACAACGAAACCATCGGCTACAATAACAGACTGGATGAACTCCAGGCTGCATTTCTCCGGGTCAAGCTCAGAAAACTGACCGAGTGGACCTCGCAGCGTCAAGAGGCCGCCAATCAGTACCTGCAGGAACTAAGCGGAGTAGAGGGCGTCATTCTTCCTAAAACACATCCGGGCGCCACGCATTCCTATCACCTGTTCGTTATAAGAACAAACCGAAGGAACGAGCTCCAACAATACTTGTCTGAAAGGGAGATCGGAACATTGATCCACTATCCGGTGCCGCCACATTTGCAGCAGGCCTATCGGTCGTTAGGCCACCGTAAAGGAGATTTGCCCGTAGCTGAGGAATTGGCAGAAACATGTTTGAGCCTGCCAATCTTCCCCGGTATTCTGCCTGAACAGATAAACTGGGTGACGAAGACCATTAAGCAGTTTTATGAAGCATAGGATATCGGTTGTCATTCCGTGCTATTTCAACGAGGAGAACATACCCGTTACAACGGCAGCGTTGATCAGAAACGAAGACCTGTTCTCGCCCGATGTGCGGTTTGAGTACGTTTTTGTTGATGATGGGTCTGAAGATGGGACCCTTCATGGACTGAAGGAATTCAAACAACAGCACCCGAGCAGGGTGACCATCGTTAAGCTCGCGTCCAACGTGGGGTCTTACAATGCTATCTATGCCGGGCTCAGGTACGCTAGTGGAGATTGCATAGTGGTAATGGCAGCAGACCTACAGGACCCACCCGAATTGATGCGGAGAATGTATGACGAGTGGAAGACAGGCGTGCAGGTCGTGCTTGCCAGCAGAGAAACCGAATCGGGCGTTCTTGCCGCTGTTTTCCATTGGGTGTTGAGGAAAGTGGCATTACCCAATTTGCCAAGTGGAGGCTTTGATTACTGTCTGTTCGATAAAGCTGCGAAAAACCGACTCCTCCAACGGATGCAGCCTGATATCATTTCGCTGTTTCTGTTGTTAGCAATGGGATTCAAGTGCACCGTGTTCCCGTACCGGAAACGGGTTCGTGAAATAGGCTCATCGAGGTGGACAACCAGCAAGAAGGTGAAGCTTGCTTGGAACACTCTGTGTTGGTTTTCACTTCACCCGGACCCAATGGCCGACCACTTTTCGCAAGGGGCACAGGCCAAGCCTTCCGCACCATACGTGATCGAATCGGTGTTCTGATACTTATTTGCGAGAATGCATCAAGATCTCTTCTGTTAGCAGAAAGGTCTTTTTTCATGCATCAGTATTGATAGATCTACAAAGCAACCGGGAGTTGGTTTTTTCTTAGTCGTTGATTCTCGCGCAATACCTTTATTTTGTGAACTTGAAAAACCAGAGACTATCGCGCACCGACCCCTGACTCCATGATAAACAAGATCGGACCGACCATTTTCGCTGCCATGATGCTAGTTGGTTGCGAGTCGTCAAATACATCCACTGAATTGAGCACCAAACCACCCATTGCGGCCATCAAGCCACACGAAATGACCATCCATGGTCACACACGCACCGACAATTATTTCTGGCTCAAAGAGCGAGAGAACCCGGAAGTGATCGCGTACCTCGAGCAGGAGAATGCCTACACGGCCAATGTCATGGCCGATACCAAGCAGTTCCAGGAAGACCTTTACAAGGAGATGCGGGCACGTATAAAGGAGGATGACGAAAGCGTGCCATACAAGGACAACGGTTACTACTACTACACCCGGTACGAAGAAGGGAAAGAATACCGGCTCCATTGCAGAAAGAAAGGCTCGTTGGATGCGCCCGAAGAGGTGTTCTTAGACGAGAACAAACTGGCCGAAGGGCACGACTATTTCTCGCTTGGTGGGATAGAGATAAGTGATGATAACAAGATCGCTGCATTCGGGATCGATACCGTGAGCAGAAGGATCTATACCATCCATTTCAAGAATCTGGAAACCGGAGAAATGTATTCGGAGACCATTGCCGGATGTGCAGGTGGAGGTGCCTGGGCGGCAGACAACAAGACCTTTTTCTACATCGGTAAAGACCTCGAAACCCTGCGTACCGACCGGATACTGCGCCACGAAATGGGGACTGACGTTGCCTCAGACGTGGAGGTCTTCCATGAAAAGGACGACACATTCTCTTGTTATGCCTGGCGCACAAAGAGTCGATCAATGATCTTTATCGGCTCTTTTCAAACCGTTTCTTCGGAATACAGAATGCTGGATGCGAAGAATCCGAAAGGCGAATTCACCGTCATTCAGCCTCGTGAGCGCGACCACGAGTACAAGGTGTCCCATTTCGAGAATAAACTCTACATCGTAACGAATTGGAATGCTCAGAATTTCCGGTTGATGGAAACCACTGTTGACAGACCTGGAAAAGAAAACTGGAAGG
>JBFHEW010000029.1:0-11474 GCA_041583955.1 Bacteroidia bacterium
CTTGCCAGGTCTGTATATTTCGGATCGTTCTGGTTCGTACCCTTGAGTGTATTGATGAGCTTTTCCTCATCGAAGGAGAGGGTGAGAAGATTCTCAACGA
Organism: Bacteroidia bacterium; assembly: GCA_041583955.1. Lineage (GTDB taxonomy): Bacteria > Bacteroidota > Bacteroidia > UBA10329 > UBA10329 > UBA10329. Next base: position 101 of record JBFHEW010000029.1, read on the forward strand.
TCTGTCGTAGCGCCTCCATGTCTTCCTGCTGGCCTTGAGATTGCATTTGCATCATCATGTTGCCCATTTTCTGAGCCATTTTCTGCATCTGTTCAGAGGCGTTCTTCTGAGACTCAGAGGCCTTCTTATTCTGGTTCTTATCCAACTGCTCTTGACTTTCCTTCTGGTTTTCAGACACGGATTTCTCCTCTTTGGCCAAGTCTTCCATCTTGTTCGGAGTTTCCAATTCCTGATTCTTCTTCTCCAGATCGTCAAGGTCTTTCTTGATGTTGTCAAACTTTTCGTTGAGTTCTTCCTGTTTCTTACTCAACTCCTCGTTGTCTGCGGCTTTGTCTTTGGTTTCTTCAGAGAGCTTTTCCTGCTCTTTCGCCAGCTCTTCCAGCCGTTCCATGGTCTGCTCCAGCTTCTGTTCAAATTCCAATTGCTTGAACAGCTCAAGACTTCGGTCCAGTTCTTTTTCAAGGTCTTCGTTGGATAGCTCAATGTCTTCAAGCAGCTCTTGCGCTTTTTCCTTGGTCAAAGCATCCATGAGTCTTTCCATCTCCTCAAAGAGCTTTTTCATTTCGTCCGACATCACTTCTTCAAACAGCTTTTCCAGTTGTTGTTGTTTCTCCACGAGCTGAGGGTCGAATTCCATCATCTCGTTCATCTTGGAGTTTTTCTTCTCGGAATTCTGCTGAACCTCCTCCATTTTTTTCTGAAGGTCTTTCTGCATCTGAAGCACGTCTTTCATGCGCTCCTTGTCTTCCCAATCGAGGTTCTTCTTGTTGAGAAGGTCTTTCTGGATATCCTTGATGGATTTCTTCATTTTCTCAGCCATTTTGAGGCTTTCAGAAAGTTCCTGCTTCAGCTTTTCGCTTTTCGAGTCGTTTTCGGCTGCCAACTCATCCATTGTGGCCACCCGGTACACATTCTTCTCCGATCGGGATGATTTGCTTCCGTTGATGCCATCATTATCCCAAACTTCAAAATAGTACTCAATGGCATCGCCCGGAGCGAGGCCGACCTGGCCAAGGTCCCAGAAATGAAAGAACGACTCTGACTTCTGGTTCTTTGAAATGCCGATGGCCTTTTCGGTTTCCTTCTCTTCGGGACCCTTGGTGCCCACTTTCCTGTATTTGAATACGAGAGCAGAAAAACCATGGTCGTCTTTGATCTGGCCGTTGAAATAAAGCTTCTTAGGGTTAAGCGAATCTTCTACCCCGAACACCGAAATGGACGGGTATAGATCAGGAATTACCGTTACCGTGTATCGTAGCGAATCGCCAGCTTTCATGAACTCATTCGAGCCTACAACGGTGTATTCCACGCTTTTTCTGAATTGCTCACTGAAGGTGAAAGCACTTTTTGAGACCTGCTTCAATGGCTGGCTTTCCGTTCCTATCACCATGTTCAGTCCTTCCGCTTTCGATGTATTGAAAACCCAGTTCACCTTGGTGCCTTCCGGAATGAGAAGGTCGCCCGTGTTCTGCCTGGTTTCGTTGGCGCGACCGATGTATTTCGGGAATTCAAGTTCCACGTCAAACCCTACGATCGAAGGTTTCGGGAGCACACGCAACGAATGGGCGGCCGATCGGTAACCGTTGCCGCTCAACTGGAACTCAACATTCTCTCGCGGTTGGTGAAAAACGTAAGAGAACTTAGCAGCGCTCAGCTTGTTCATCAGCGTACGTTTGCCGTCCACTTCCACATACAGATCGTTGGGCACTTCGTTCCCATCCAGAGATACGAGCAGTTCGAAATCTTGAAGTTCGATGGTAGTAAGTTCCTCGTTCTGAATGTTGAATTGAAATGGAGCCAGGTTCTCAAAAGCCGTCCGGTGATTCACGATTCTCCTTGTTCCTTCGGTCACAAGCGATGGTGAGAAGATCATGATGAGAAGCAGGAGGAATAAGGGCGGAATCGCGTACCGAAGAAACTGTCTGTTCTCGCCAAGGTCAATGGCCGTTGCGAACGGAATGGGTTTCAATTCGTTGATGCGCTGGTCAATACTGGCCATGAGCAACTCCGAGTTGGAAGCAGCTGCGCTACGTTGTAGCTGAAGGGTATTGAGCAGGCGGTCTTCAATGTTGGAAAAATGTTTCCCGACAATGGATGCGGCCTCATCATACGAGATGCCAGGTCGTATCCTCCAGAGTTTAATGACCGGTTCGGCCACCCACATGCCAATGGAAACGACCGCTGCTACGAGTAAGGAGTAGAAGAAAACCGTGCGGGTGCCGGTGCCGAAATGCCCGAAGTATTCGAGCGAGACGGAAACAAGGAAAAAAGCTACCAGCAGGCCAATGGTGAGCAATGTTCCACGGATGAGCTGATTCAGATAATATTTCCGAATGAACTCATCTAGTTTCTGTATCAATTGGTTGCTTTCGGGGCTCATCATCATCTCAACGCCTGCATAATTTCTTTGTTGCCGCGATTAACAAAAATACGGGTATTCCTGTAGCAGCATTGCTTGCGTTGAATTCAAACACGAAATAAGGCTAACTTTGCGCGCCCAAAATCTACCTTAATGGAAAACCGAAAAGTACGTGTACGTTTTGCACCCAGTCCGACCGGACCTTTGCACATGGGAGGCGTAAGAACGGCACTCTACAATTATCTGTTCGCTAAAAAGATGGGCGGAGATTTCATCCTTCGCATCGAAGACACGGATCAAACACGATATGTGCCAGGGGCCGAAGAGTACATCATGGAAGCCTTGGAGTGGTGCGGAATGGAATTGAATGAAGGCCCAAAGACAGGAGGCGCCTATGGCCCGTACCGGCAATCGGAACGGAAGGAAAGCTACCGGCAGTTTGCCGATCAGTTGGTCGAGAGCGGTCATGCGTATTATGCTTTTGATACCCCAGAGGAATTGACCGAGATGCGCGAACGCCTCACCAAGGCGAAAGTGGCTGCCCCACAATACAATGCGGTGACGCGCGAGACCATGAAGAACTCGCTCACCTTGTCTGAAGACGAAGTGAACAGACGGATCGAAGAAGGAGAGCCTTACGTGATCAGGATCAAGATACCGCGAAAGGAGGAAGTGCGCTTTCATGATGTGATAAGGGGGTGGGTTGTGGTCCATTCATCACAGATGGACGACAAGGTTCTGTTCAAGTCGGACGGAATGCCAACCTACCATTTGGCCAACGTGGTGGACGATTATCAAATGAAGATAACCCATGTGATCCGTGGAGAAGAATGGTTGCCATCCGCACCGCTGCACGTATTGCTATATCGTTATTTGGGATGGGAGGAAGTGATGCCGGTTTTTGCGCACCTACCACTGATACTCAAGCCGGACGGAAACGGAAAATTGAGCAAACGGGATGGAGACCGACTCGGGTTTCCGGTATTCCCGCTTAACTGGCAGGACCCGGAATCGGGAGAGCAGTCACACGGTTATCGGGAACGAGGATATTTTCCGGAAGCATTCGTGAACATGCTGGCCATGTTGGGATGGAATCCAGGAACGAATCAGGAGATCTTCACCTTGGACGAATTGGTTCAGGCGTTTTCTCTTGAAAGGGTCGGTAAATCCGGTTCCAAGTTTGATCCCGAGAAAGCCAAATGGTACAACCAGCAGTATCTGCGCACCCGAGATGATGCTGAGTTGGCAGATATCTTTTCTGTTCGACTGAAGGAGGAAGGAATTGAAGCAGACAAGGCTTACATCACCTCTGTTTGTTCACTCATAAAGGAAAAGACCCAATTCACATCCGAGTTCTGGGATTTTGGAAGTTATTTCTTTCAAAAACCGACCACGTTTGATGAACAGGTCGTTTCCAAACGTTGGAATGAGAATGCAGCACGTTTCTTTCCTGCCTTGGCAGACGAATTGGAGGCGCTTTCAAGCTGGAATGCCGAAGCAATCGAGTCAGCATTCAAATCAACGGCAGAGAAACTGGAGATAAATCCAGGCCATGTGATGCAGCTTTTCCGCGTCTTGTTGAGCGGACAGGGAGGAGGCCCGGTTCTGTTTGAAATGACAGAACTGTTAGGGCAAGAAGAAGTTGTTGCTCGTCTTCGAGAAGGCGTTGAAAGGCTAAAATGATGCAAGAGCTTTTCATAGAAGACATCCAGTTACATGCTTACCACGGCTGTCTGGATGAAGAAGGAAGAATAGGAGGGAAGTACCGTATTGATATAAAGGCGGTAGCAGATTTCAATCTTTGTGCTGATACGGACGACCTGAACAAAACGGTTGACTATGTGGTTGTCTATGACCTTGTGAAGGAGGAAATGGCGATCCGCTCGAAACTGATTGAAACAGTTGCCAAACGTATTGCCCTTAAATTACAGGCAAAGTATGGTTGGGTTTCAGCATGGGAAGTCAGCTTGACCAAGTTCAATCCGCCTGTTGGAGGCAGCCTTGGTCAGAGCCGTGTTGTTTGGAAGCTCAATTGAATTTGTTTGAGTTAGGCTTGGATTATTACTTTTGCACCATGGTCGAGTGGCCGAGCGGTTAGGCAGAGGTCTGCAAAACCTTGTACAGCGGTTCAAATCCGCTCTCGACCTCAGAAGAAACCCCAATACTCATTTGAGTGTTGGGGTTTTACTTTTTAAGCCGGTCAAGTGTTTTCCAAGCCCAGAGTTTAACGCGGTCCCAAAGGGTGTTCTCCTTCCACAGGTCGTCTTCTTGCAGCTCTGGCTTGAAATGCCGCAGTTGATTCACGTACTGCGTAAGGTGCGGGCGGAGAAGCTGGTCATTGCCATGTAAGATGGTGCGCACGGAAAATCCATTGAAATGAATGAATACGATGGGCCATTTCCCATCGATCGAAACCGAACCATCGCCATCAACCAGGCGCTTGCAGACTTCCACATTCCAGCCGGCCACGTTGCAGCCCTTGTGGTCCAAAATCTTTGTGCTACCATGCATCACAGGTACCAGGTCGAGGTATTTCTGATCATCAAACAGACCTCTTATCAGACTCTTTTCGCACCGATAAAGACAACACTCGGCCCACCAATCCATCACGTGCTTCGCGTTTCTGTTCACGCCAACAAACCCTGCATTGTACAACCCGACTTTAAAGTTGGCCTCCAGCCAGTTCTGATTTTCCTTTGGGTTTCGGGGGTAATGGTGAGGCGTGAGGAGGATATCATTCGAATCCAACTCTGACCAAAGGAAAGAGGGAAGGCTGAAAAAGAACAGGTCGTTGTCCAAATAGATGACCTTGTCATATTCTTCAAGCAGAGCGCGTATCAGAACAGGTTTTAGGCTCCAGCGAAGGCAATCGCTTGTTTCGTGATGTTTTGCCTTGATCGCTTCTCCAACGAGACCAAGCTCAATGCTCCCTGGTCGAAGCAATCGGCCATTCTTGATGGAACCATTTCCAGCCTGTGTAGCCAGACAAACGAGTTCGGACGAACAACCCACTTCCTTCAGCGAAGCAAACAGTGCATCAACCTTAAAAAGGTGGCTATTTGTGCTTATGGTACAGAAGGCCGTTTTCATAGGTCGGTAGCAAGGAGTATTACAAGGGTATCGATTTTAAGAAATGATTCAGCCTCAAAGAAACTCCAAAAGATGGGAAAATTAAGTTTTAGGTGTCAATAGGTTCAACTATCGATTCGCGTAGGATAAAGATGCATTCTGTGCTTCCTCGTAATTATCTTTAAGTTTAGGCATCAGATTAAAGCAATGGAATTCAAAGGTTTCCAGATCTTCCAAAAGAAAAAAAGAGTGCCTGCAACGGTATGCCCCGTTCCATGGCTCAATCTTTCCATTGATGTTGATGGTTCAACCAGGCCTTGCTGTAAGTTTACACATCAATCAGCGGATTCGAGGTATAAATTTGCCAACTTAAAGAACAGCGGTTTAAAGGAAGTCTGGAATTCTGATGCTATGACCAGACTTAGAAAGGACTTTCTTTCTGGAAAGAAGCCAAAAGAATGTAATGCTTGCTGGAATGAAGAAAGCGCGGGGATTAAAAGCTATAGGCAAACATTTTTAGATGGTCGAACTACCAAGAAGGTAGATTTTGCCGATATCAAACCCAACTCGCCCGTTACATTAGACCTTAAACTGAGCAATGTCTGTAATTTAAAGTGCAGAATCTGTGGCCCGGTGGCATCGTCCTTGTGGCTGAAGGAAGAGTTGTCACAGAGCAATAACCTTGGCCACGAGTTCAGGTCTTACATAGAAGAGAACAGGAATTATTTTCTCTCGAAAAAAGTAACTGATACGGAAGAGAACAAGAGTACGCTCTTGCGCTGGCTAGGAAACATCGATCACGTTGAGGTCACGGGAGGAGAGCCGTTACTTTCTCCAGAAAACAGATGGTTGTTGGATGCTCTTGTCAAAGAAGGCAGGGCCAACGAAATATCACTCCTTTACAATACGAACGCTACCATTTTCGACCAACACACGATTGACCAATGGAAGAGGTTCAAAAAGGTTACCGTATGCCTTAGCATAGATGACGTTGGGACACGATTCGAATACCAACGATCCCCTGGTAATTGGGAAGAAGTACAGCAGAATGTCAACAGATATCTGGAAGTTTCAGCTCAGAACATTGAACCGATCATCTTCTGTTCTGTAAGTAACTTCAACATATACTATCTCCCAGAGTATCTGGAATGGATCGACACATTGCCAGGGAAACCACAGGTATACTTCAATTATGTTCACTACGACCGCCATTTCTGTATACAGTTGATGCCTGCACCGCTTAAGAAGGAGGTAGAAAGAAAGCTTAGATCGGAGATACTGGAAAAAACAGATTCGGATTCGGTCAAAAGTCAGATTGAAGACCTTGTTAATTTTATGAATTGTCCACCGGAGAATGAAGCCGATCAATGGAAAAAGTTCATCCGCGTAACAGCTCTTCGTGATAAGGTCCGGAAAGAATCTTTCAGGCACGTCTTCTCTGAATTGTTTTTTCAAATTGAACGGCTTGACCTGAATGAACCGGTTTCAAAACTCGAGGCGGTCATAGAGAAAATAAAAGGCAATGAACCGGAATCGTTTTAAATCATTCTTTCATCGTTTTAAATCACCTAGGAAAACGGCTTTGCTCGAAAAGTCAGATGTCTTTTGCATGGCGCCCTGGGTTCATATTCATGTCCTTCCACACGGAAAAGTGTTTCCTTGTTGTGCATCAGGTCACCACCATGATCTTGCAATTGGAGACCTGAAGGAAAGCGGTCAGACCATGGAAACGGCATGGAACAGTAAGGCCATGAAAGTCCTGAGGAAAGACCTGATCGAGGGAAAAAGAAATAGCCTTTGTGATCGGTGCCACAAATATCAGGAGCTCGGCAAGGAAAGCGAAAGAAAGTGGTTCAACGATGAATTCGGAAGATACTTCGATCAAGTAGAAAAAACACTGCCAGATGGATCGTTACCGAATTTCCAACCGCGTTACTTGGACATTCGGTTTTCAAATACCTGTAACCTGAAATGCCGGATCTGTCTGCATGAGCTCAGTAGTGCTTGGCATAATGACTCCGTAAAATTGGGTCTTATCAACAAGGACACTCCACACAAGGTTTTCCCAACAGCCACAGAGGAGGCCATGTGGCCCCAGGTCAGCCCTCTTCTCGGAAATCTTGACAGAATCCATTTTGCAGGCGGAGAACCGCTTGTCATGGATGAACACTACATGATCCTCGAAGATCTTATTCGATCGGGAAAGACGAAAACCACGATAACGTACAACACCAACTTCTCCAGACTGACGTTTAAAGACCACGATGTCATTGAATTATGGAAGAAATTCGATCATGTGTATGTGTTTGCAAGTCTTGATGGAATGGGTGAGCGAGGTGATTATATGAGGAAAGGCCAGAAATGGGGGCAAGTAGAAGAAAACCGTCTCCGATTGATGGAGGAATGTCCCCACGTCAACTTCTTTGTTGATGCCACTGTTAGCCTATTGAACGTGAAGCACATTCCTTCGTTTTATAAACAATGGTTTGAAAAGGGTTTCATTGGCCCCAACAACATGAATCTTTATCTATTGTTTGAACCGGCACACTATTCTGTGAAAACGCTTCCTCCTCAAATGAAACGGAGTATTACTGAGCAGTATCGGGAATTTGAGGAGAATTATCTCTCCAAGATCAATAAAGACACATCAAAAGTCAGACAACATTTCAAATCAATTGTTCAGTTCATGAATGAGGAGAACACGAACGAACTCGAGTCGTTTCAATCTATGACCAATGCACTGGATGGGATAAGGAAGGAGTCTTTTACGGAAACGTTTCCGGAGCTTGAGGAATTGCTTCCGCAGCCCCTTTCGGTAAAAAAGGATTGATTTTCCGATAGATAGTGTTGGCTAATACGAGGTACCCGCTTGCGTTATAATGCATATCCAATTTCCAAGAATAGTTGAGGTAATTTTCGCTGTTAATGAGCGTGCACATATCATCGAACAGGTTGAAGTGAACAACATTATTCTCTTGTAGTTTGTCAAAAAAGAACTTAGGGTAACGGAACTGTTTACTTGCGCATTCATCAGCCGTTGGATGAGCGATCAGAACGAATTGCATCCCTCGTGCATTTACATCGTTGTGAATCTCGATGATCTTTGAAATCAATGAGTTCAGTGCCGCACGATCAATAGCCGCCTTTTTTGAATTCTGAATGAGGTCATCATTGATACCGTAAACACGGAACATCAATCGGATCAGATGACTTTTCGCGTACATGAACTCCCACCAAGGGCTCTCTTTTCCCATTGTGGTTCCATCTGGTAAGAAACGTTCATCACCACCTCTGAATATCACGTCATCAACGTCTGAAGTATTTATGGACAGGATGACCAGATCAGGTTGGTATTTGTACAAGCGTTGCGTAAGAAGGTTATGACAGTAATACGGGTCACTTCCCGAGACACCTCCGTTTATGATTCGGGATAAAGGGTGCGAATTTCGTTGCAGAAGGTCACGCAGAAGAGACACGTAGCTGCTGTCAAACGGTGCTCCAACACCTTCCGTAAAAGAATCTCCGAGCGTCACAACGCGGTATTCCCCTGCTGGTTTGGCAACAGGGTGTTGAAGGTCTCGAATACCTTCAGTGTTTGTTGTGACCAAATGGTCGAATTCGGTTGTTCGGTAAACAAACTCAGTTGACGCATCATTGACATGCAGCCAACCGTTGTGCTTGGCCCCATACTCAGAGCGATATCCAGAACCTCTGTTTTCAGATATGGTAGCAACGATTCCAGAAAGCCGCAGCAAGCATTCGCAGGCAACCAACGCAAGTGCAGACAAACCAAGTTTTGAAACGTTCATAGGGCTGAATCAGTTTGTAGGAAGAAGGTTGCCTAGAATACTCTGATAGGCTTCACAAGGAGTCCAGCAATGAGGACAGTTTCCTTTCCATATCTCATTCTGTAGGTCCTCGGTTTGTGGCAGATTCCAAATCTTCTCAAGGCTGAACTCGTAGTTGCGAATATTGCCCAGTTTCCGGTCATACATCGTGCAAGGATAAACCTCTCCCCATGAATCAATGAAGCAGGAAGACCTAAGCGAATGACAACGAACAGGAGTCTTCTTGCTACGAATGTATTCTTCAACCGATTTCAGGTAGCGGTCCTCTAAAAAATCAACAGGGCCAAGAATCAACCCTCGGCTTTTTCGGTACCTACGTACTTCCTTGATCAATGAATCGTCTCCAGCGACACCGGTTACCGTATCCAACATCCCTGAATTGTCATAATAGTGTGAGGATTCATGGGCTATGTTCAGGTGAAAATCTTTCAACTCCAAGTCAGGGACCTCTTTCTTGACAGCATTGAATGTGGCATCATAAAGCCCTAAGTTGTGCTGTGACATGGTCATGCCAAGGAACACATCTACACCCTTCAGCTCCTTCAGTTGTCTGAAGGTTTCAATCTGTTTCTTCCACCCTCCCTTTCGTCCGCGGATCTCATCGTTTGTTTCTTCATCACCATCTAAACTGACGGTGATGACGAACTTGGGAGGCTTCATTTTCAATATCTCTTTGACGCCAGCAACGGTTTTGTTCGTGAAGTATCCGTTTGTCGGAAAATGGAGCAAAGCAAGGTCTTTACAGTTTGTAAGAGCTGATTCAACAATTTGAACGAAGTCGTTCCTTATCCAAATTTCGCCACCCGTGAAATCGATCCAGTTAAACCGATTTGAAACCTGGAAAAAACGATCGATCTCTTCTGTGGTCAGTTCGTCCGTTGGTTTTTTCTGCCATATGTTACATGTTTTACATCTGTAATTGCACCAATATGTCAGTACGAACGTCAATTTATATGGAAACGATAACCTTCCAAAGTTGGAGGCGATAATGTTCTTTGCCAAAGCGATTCTATTGTTCATCCGTTCCCGTATCTTATGACATGATGGCTAAAACAAGTATTTAAACAGTGTCCAAACGTATCTGTGCGCCACCCGGTGAACAACGATTTTAGAGGTACCATATTTTCTTTTGTACTCATGTGAAGGAACCTCAGTGACCTTGTATCCCATTTTAAGGGCTTTCATTATCATTTCCTGTTCAATGGTAAAAATATTCTCCTTCAACTGAAGTTTCTGAGCAACACTTCGCTTCACGGCACGAAACCCATTTTGGCTGTCTGTAAGTCTGACACCGAACCTGTAATTGATTGTCAGGGTGATAATGCCGCTTCCCAAAAGGCGAATGAACTCGCTGATACTTCCATGCAGTTCATCGCTTCCTCCAAGTTTTCTTGACGCTACGACCAGATCGTATTGGTGTTCAGTAATCGGCTTGATCAACATTGGAATATCATTGGCCTCGTGCGAAAGGTCTGCGTCAATGAAGACCAGAATGTCACCTTTGGCCACATCTATACCCGTTCGGATTCCGTCTCCTTTGCCCTTACCATTATCCTTAAACACTCTTGCACCGGCTTTTTCTGCCAATTCCCGGGTGTTATCTACCGAATGACCATCAATCACAATCAACTCATCGCAATGGGGTGAACAGGCATTGATGACCTCAACGATCCCAGAACTTTCATTTTTAGCACAGATAATGACTGATATCATGAACGTCCAATTGAGTTATTGTGATGGTTGAGGGGCTCTAAAGGAATAAACGTTACGGGTTTTCATTGGTATGTGTTCAAGTATGCGTTACGTCTTTTTTCGTCTAATGCAAGAATTGACACGTTCTCACCGAGTTCTTCCGTGTGCATTCTGTGATAGACCCCGTATTCAACCGCCATTTCGAGAATGGATTCAGCGCTGCAAACTACACGTTTCCAACCCCAGGAGTCAGGGAATGTAGCACTCATTTCATGGAACTCCTGATGCACCACGATGAAATCCGGTGCTGTTTCAATTACCTGTCGCCAGAATTGCTCTTGAGATAATCCGGGCGTTTCAATCGTTGCAAGATCGTATACGACCGGAAGATCATGGAGCTCAGGTA
>JBFHEW010000030.1:0-11185 GCA_041583955.1 Bacteroidia bacterium
AGTGTTCTTGAAAAAGTAAAGGCATAGATGTATCCAACGTTTTACGATCTTGTTCTCGACCTCTTCGGGATATCTGTACCTGCATTCAAATACATGCAGAGCTACGGCATGATGGTGGGGATGGGATTCATCGTGGGTAGCGTACTGCTCATTCTCGAGCTGAGGCGTAAGGAGCAGATAGGGCAGATAAAACCAGTGAAGGATCTGAAAAAGAACGGCCAACTGGTTCATGCAGAAGACCACGTAGGAAACATTGCCATCATTGCCGGGATCGGTGCCATTGTAGGAGGAAAACTGTTTCACAACCTTGAGAACTGGGACGATGTGGTAGCCGACCCGATGGGCGCACTGACCCGTATGAGCGGATTCTCCTTCTACGGAGGGATGATCGTGGGAATGGTGCTTTTTGTATGGTACGCGCGCAAACATCAACTCAAACTGATCCACTTCTTTGATGCCGTGATGCCTTCATTGGCATTGGGCTATGGATTCGGTCGGCTGGGGTGTCATGTTTCAGGCGATGGCGATTGGGGAATACCGAACGACCTTCCAAAACCTGATTGGATGGGCTTTCTGCCCGACTGGCTGTGGGCCTACAACTACCCGAATAACGTGTTGGGAGTTGACCTCATTCCGTACTTCGCAGACAAAGGTTATACGAGTCTCACAGGTTTTGCTTACCCTACTCCACTCTACGAGATCATCATGTCAATCATGATATTCGCCATACTCTGGAGTATGCGCAAGCGATGGACCACACCGGGCATCATGATCTCTGCTTATTTCATACTGGGTGGTGCAGAACGACTACTCATTGAACAGATACGGATCAATAACGAATACGATATTCTTGGAGGCATCACCCAAGCGGAGATCATTTCCGTATCGATGATCGTACTGGGTGGAATCGGATTCTACCTGATGCCCAAGGTTGGAGAACGATGGGCCAAGTGGTGATCGTCAGGCATTCGGACTCAAACCAGAACTAGGAACAGGATACCGGCAATGGCGGCCCCCAACACCGGACCGACCACTGGGATCCAGCTGTAGCCCCAATTACTATCTCGCTTACCTTCGATCGGAGCCAATGCATGCACGATCCGAGGTCCAAGATCACGGGCGGGATTAATGGCATAGCCTGTGGTTCCTCCCAGGCTCATACCGATACCGACCACAAGAAACGACACGGGTAGAGCCCCGATGGAACCTAGCCCGATGACCGTATCGGACAACGAATCGGAAGTGAATGTGGGACCGGCCAAGAAAAGCACCACAAAGACCAGAACAAACGTGCCTATCGCTTCGCTGAAGATGTTCTTCGGAATGTTCGGAATGGATGCACTGGTGCAAAAGGTGCCAAGAATGCTATCCTTATCATCCATACGGTTGTAATGATCTGAGAATTGGAACCAAACCAAGAACGCACCGGCCATGGCACCGGCCAATTGCGCTAAAATGTAGAATGGAACCTCGGCCCAAGCAAACCTGCCGGCAACAGCCAAACCGATGCTTACGGCCGGATTGATGTGGGCTCCGCTATACGGACCGGCCACAATGACCCCGGCAAATACGGCAAATCCCCATCCGAAGGTGATCAATGGCCACCCGCTGCCAAAAGCAAAGCTGTGCTTTAAACTCACATTGGCGTTCACGCCAACGCCTAGTAAGATCAATATGAGTGTTCCGATAAACTCTGCGAGATAGGGGTGCATGTGTATTTTGGGTGCTGGTTGATCCGCATAAAACTAGAACTAATCTCAATAAGTGCATCTTTGCAGCCTCAAGCATAACAGCCGCGCATGTATCCTACACTCTACGACCTTGTCCTTGACCTCTTCGGAATATCCATTCCACCTTTCCGTCTGGTGCAAAGCTTCGGTATGATGGTGGCGCTCGCCTTCGTGGCCGCCAGCATGGACCTCAAATCAGAATTGAAACGTAAGGAAGGTCTCGGATTACTTTCTCCGGTGAAGAAGAAGATCTGGAAAGGAAAGACCTCCACCCTCTCGGAAAAGATCGTTTCCGGTATTGTCGGGTTTGCCATCGGGTACAAGTTCTTAGCTATCGTACTCGACTTTGACCGTGTGGTAGCCAACCCTCAGGCTTTCATCCTCTCAGCCGAGGGCAATGTGCTGGGTGGTATTCTGGGGGCCGCATTATCCGTTGGAACCAGGATATGGGAAGACAGGAAAGAAGCATTATCCGAACCGCGCGAAGTGGAGATAAACGTGCATCCTTACGAACAGGTAGGAACCATTACCATCCTGGCTGCAGTATTCGGTATTCTCGGTGCCAAGTTGTTCCATAATCTCGAGAATCTGGATGAATTGATGGCAGACCCGATCAACGCGCTGGTATCCTTCAGCGGACTTTCGTTCCTAGGCGGCCTCATCTGTGCGACCATCGCCATTCTCTGGTTTGCAAAGAAGAACAACATCAGACTGCTGCACCTCACCGATGCTGCCCTGCCAGGACTCATGCTGGCCTATGGTATTGGACGCATGGGTTGTCAGATAGCTGGAGATGGCGATTGGGGCATACCGAACGATGCTCCGAAGCCGGAATGGCTCAGCTTTCTGCCCGATTGGGCATGGGCCTACAACTACCCGAACAACGTTCTGGGAATCGATCTGAAAGCCGATTATGCCCAAATGGGATACGTGAGCCTTACCGGATACGCTTGGCCCACCCCGATCTACGAGACCACCATGGCACTGATCATATTCGGTTTCCTTTGGTTCATGCGCACCCGATGGACAACACCCGGCATGGTGATGTCGTGGTATCTCATTCTGTCGGGTATTGAAAGATTGGCCATTGAACAGATCCGCATCAATAACGAATATCCGATATTCGGTGGGGTGACACAGGCCGAGATCATTTCCACGATACTCATCGTTCTGGGCATCGTTTTTCTATTCCTAATGCCCAAGGTGGGTAAAAAATGGGCTGAATACTGATGGACTTATCCTCACTCGATCTTCCTGATATTTCGTGCGAAGTATGCGGTATTGCCCGAAAGGCAGGTGCTTTTATCCTGAACGAGCGGAAAAACTTCTCTGCAAAGAAGGTGGAGATAAAAGGCCACAACGATTTCGTGTCGTATGTGGATAAAGGAGCCGAAAAGATCATCGTTGCGGAGCTTAAAAAGCTACTTCCCGAAGCAGGATTCATTACCGAAGAAGGAACCGAAGCCCGTGACGAAAACCCGCTGAAATGGGTGATAGACCCGTTGGACGGCACCACCAACTTCATTCATGGCATGCCATTCTTTGCAGTGAGTATTGCCTTGTTGCATGAGAAAGAGCCACTTGTTGGGGTGGTGTTTGAGATCAATCAGGATGAGATGTTCTCCGCATGGAAGAACGGTGGCGCCTTCATGAACGGAGAACCCATTCATGTATCCGATGCCAGCAAGGTGGCAGATTCACTTCTTGGAACGGGTTTCCCGTATTTCGACTATCATCTTCTTGACCAATACCTTGCCCTCTTCAAACACCTGATGCAACACTCTCACGGAATTCGGAGACCCGGCTCTGCCGCTACCGACCTTGCCTATGTGGCCTGTGGCAGGTTCGATGGTTTCTACGAATACAGTCTCAGCCCGTGGGACGTGGCTGCCGGCATACTTCTGGTGAAAGAAGCAGGAGGGATCGTTTCCGATTTCTCGGGTGGAGATGATGCCATTTTCACTAAAGAGATCATTGCCACCAATCCCAACATTTACACCGAGTTTTCCGAGCTTCTGCGTAGCTTTATGACATGATGCGGCTCCTCCTCACAACACTTCTTTTTTCATCCATCTTTTTTCTTTCCTCACGGGCTCAAGAAGACACGCTTGCATCTGCATCCGACTCCGTAGCGTTGGACAAAAGCAGCATGTCTGTTTCGGCAAAACGCGTTTACAGATTTGAGGTGAAGGAAGAGATCGGCCCGCCCGTTTGGAGAAAGATGCAGAAGGCGTTCGATGAGGCCAACGAATGGAATGCCGACCTCATTCTACTGCACATGAACACCTACGGTGGAATGGTGCTACATGCAGACAGCATGCGAACCAGGATCCTCAACAGCAAGATCCCTGTCTGGGTTTTCATTGACAACAATGCAGCATCAGCAGGTGCACTCATATCCATTGCCTGCGACAGCATCTACATGCGGAAAGGCGCTAACATTGGGGCCGCCACGGTGGTGAACCAAACGGGCGAACAGATGCCCGACAAGTACCAGAGCTACATGCGGAGCACCATGCGTTCCACTGCAGAGGCCAAAGGGCGTGACCCGGAAATTGCACAGGCCATGGTAGATGCCTCCATTAAAGTGGATGGCGTGAGCGATTCTGGAAAAGTGCTCACGTTCACAGCATCTGAGGCCATGACCCACGGTTTCTGCGAGGGCATGCACGAAACGGTGGATGAGGTTCTCACGGAGAACGGTTTCCCGAACTACGAACTCAAATCCTATGTGGCCAGCAGCCTCGAAACATTCATTGGTTGGATGGTGAACCCGGCAGTGAGCGGAATTCTCATCATGATCATTATTGGCGGCATCTATTTCGAACTTCAAACACCTGGGGTTGGCTTTCCCATAGCCGCATCCATTCTGGCCGCCCTACTCTATTTCACTCCACTATACCTCGAAGGATTGGCAGAAAACTGGGAGGTGATCATTTTCCTGCTGGGCATCGTGCTTTTGGCTGTTGAAATATTCGTCATTCCTGGATTCGGAGTGGCCGGTGTTGCAGGCATTGCCCTCATCATGACCTCGCTTATTCTCAGTTTGATCAACAATGTGGGGTTCGATTTTGAGATGACCATGCCAACGCAGATCATCAATGCATTCCTCACCGTTATCCTGGCCACCGTGGGAGGCTTTTTCGGCTCCATTTACCTTGCAAAAAAGTTCGTGACCACTTCTTTCATGAGCTCCATGGTCCTATCAGCGGTTCAGAACAAGAACGAAGGATTTGTGGGGGTAGATACGAAAGAACACGGATTGATCGGAAAACAGGGAACGACCAAAACCATTCTTCGCCCTTCTGGCAAGGTTGAAATTGAAGGCGATACGTATGATGCAACCGCACTTACCGGTTACATAGACAAGGGAGAAGCCGTTCAAGTGGTGAAATACGAGACCGCACAGTTGTTTGTACGGAAAATCAACCAGTAACGGACTCACCTCTCGAGAGCCAAAAACGTTTACCGTTACATTAGTGGCGTGATTTCCTACCCTAACGCAAAGATCAATCTTGGATTGAACATTATCCGAAAACGGACCGATGGCTACCACGACATCGAAAGCGTTTTCTACCCGGTTCCGTGGTGTGATATTCTGGAAATTGTGCCCGAACGCGTTGGTTCTGGAACGGTCACTTTCACCTCATCGGGCATCAGTATTCCTTCAGAAGGAAAGCAGAACCTGTGCCAACAGGTGTTTGAATTGATGCATACCGAATTCGGATTAGGTTCCGTTAAAATGCATTTGCACAAGATGGTGCCTATTGGGGCTGGGCTTGGTGGCGGAAGTGCCGATGCTGCCTTTGCAGCAACCATGCTCAACGACATGTTCCAACTCGGACTATCGGTTGAAAAGCTGGAAAATATCGTTTCGTTGGTAGGTAGCGACTGTCCATTCTTCATTCGGAACACACCTGCTTTCGTGACAGGCAGAGGCGAAATATTGGAACCGTTCCATCTCGACCTCACCGGGTACTGGATCGTTCTCATCAATCCGAATATCCACATCGGAACGAAAGAAGCCTACGATGGTGTTCGAGCATCGGAACCGGAAACCTCGCTAAGAACGCTTCTTACAGAAGACATTTCTAATTGGAAAAACCTTGTGAGAAACGATTTTGAAGCGTCCGTCTTTCCCAAATACCCGATCATGCAGCAATTGAAAGAGCGTCTTTACACGAGTGGAGCCATATATGCATCCATGACAGGCAGTGGGTCGACCGTTTTCGGGCTTTTTGAAGAAGAGCCGGTTTGGGAACAGACAGTCGAACTCCAGACAAAAATCATCCGGTTATGAAAGGTTTGACAATAACTCTGTCATCTGTTCGTTACCTCGGCCACAAATAATGTTTTTATTTGCCTTTGATGCGAGCCATACTCACCATTCTCCTTTTCCCGGTTGCTCTCAGCTCTTTCGCTCAGTTGGGTGGAAGTTCTACGTACAGTTTTCTTGACATGACGGCTTCGGCACGGATCGCAGCCATGGGAGGCGATCAGATAGCCATTAAGGATGGAGACCTTGACATGGTGTATCTGAACCCGGCCATCCTCGATAGCTCGATGCATATGTATCTGGCCACCGATTTCACCAATTACTATGGCGATATCAACTACGGATACATCGGTTACGCTCATACGTTCGAAAAGATAGGAACCATGGGGTTCGGGGTGATGTATGCCAACTACGGGGAGTTTACCCGAGCGGACGTGAACGGGAACATTCAAGGCAATTTCTCCGCCAATGAGACCCTGCTTCATGCAAGCTACGCCCGCGGCTTCGGAAAATATTTCTCAACGGGAGCCAACGTCAAATTGATCTATTCGCAACTGGCAGATTACAATTCGTTCGGAATTGCTGCCGATCTGGCCGCTACGTTCTATCATCCTAAAACCAATTGGACCGTGAGTTTGGTGGCCCGTAATTTAGGCTCTCAGTTGAAACCGTACGTGGCCGGGCAGTACGAACCATTGCCCATCAGTCTCGATCTTGGTATCAGCCACAGGCTCAAATACCTTCCGCTCCGACTTTCCATGACCATTGTGGATCTGCAACGCCCCAACCTGACGTATCGCGACCCGACCAACTCGCCTCCTGCCATTGACCCACTTACCGGAGAAGCCATTGAGCAGAAGACGAACATCGGAGATGCCATTATGCGGCATTTCATTTTCAGCACAGAACTGACCATTGCCCGAAGAATATTCCTGCGGGCAGGTTATAACTACGGACGACGTCAGGAGTTCAAGGTATCGAGCAAACCAGGAACGGTCGGCTTCTCTTGGGGAGTCGGCATCAAGGTCAACAGGTTTACCATTTCGTACAGCCGAGCCACCTATCATCTGGCAGGCGGCACCAATCAGATATCCATCATGACCAACCTAGGCACCCACGTAAAAATGCCGAAGCGGGTAAAGAAGGACAAGACCGATAAGGATAAGAAGAATACGGATGGATAGGATCACCATCGCCATTGATGGTTACTCATCCTGTGGCAAAAGCACGTTGGCGAAACAACTGGCATCAAAACTGAACTATACCTATGTCGACAGTGGCGCCATGTACCGTGCCATTACCCTCTTTGCCATTGAGAATCAATTGGCCACCAAAGAACACATCGACAAAGATGGACTGATTGACAAACTGGATGGCATTGATGTGAATCTGCAATATGATGGTGAAACAGAAAAGGTGACAACCTTCCTGAATGGGCGGAATGTAGAGGAGGAGATCCGCTCGATGCAGGTCTCGGAAGTGGTGAGTTTCGTGAGCGTCATAAAGGAAGTCAGGGCCAAATTGCGTTCCATGCAACAGGAATTAGGAAAGCGAGGCGGTGTGGTCATGGACGGGCGCGACATCGGAACAGCTGTTTTCCCGCATGCCGAACTGAAGATCTTCATGACAGCCTCTCCTGACGTGCGTGCACAACGCAGGTTCGATGAACTGAAAGCAAAAGGCAAGGACGTTTCTTTTGATGAGGTAAAAGCCAACCTCGCATCGCGCGATAAGGAAGATACCGGCCGCAAGGAAAACCCACTGATACAGGCACATGATGCTGTGGTGCTCGATAATTCGGAACTCACACCTGAGGAGCAATTGGAGTTGGTTCTGGGTTGGGTGGCCGAGAGAACAGCTTGACACATTGAACCAAGAATTAAACATGAAAGATGTATCGTGTAATTCACATTCGCCATATTTGACGGCTGTAGAAACACCATAGCCTTATCCAATAGCTATTGTAGTAGTGCCGCTTCTTCGCATTCATCTTTTCCTTGTCTTGATCGGTTTCTGTACCAGAACACCCGTATTGGCACAGACCACCGAAACCGAGATCCGTTACTACGGCACAGGTTGCTTCACCATCCAACGCGGTGAGAACGTATTATTGACAGACCCGTTCATCGATAATCCATCAGCCGCCCGAGTACTGTTCGGAAAGATCAGAACAGACACCAACTACGTGAAGCAGTACGTGAATCCAGCGGCATTCAGAAAAGTGAAGCTGGTGGTGGCTGCCCACGCTCACTACGATCACCTGATGGACCTGCCTTATTTGGCAAAGCTCATTCCCGACTCCACCCCTATCGTTTCCAACAGAACTGCCAAGCATTTGCTCAGTTACTATGGCTTGAAGCAGCCGCTGGTGATAGCGAACGAAACCATGGGAACCCACACAACCATGGGCCAATGGCATTATAGCGTTGATAGTACCATGCGCACAATGGCATTCGAAAGCATCCACCCACCGCAAATTGCCGGTATCAATTTCCTGAAAAAGAGGTACACCGAAGACCTCATGGCAGAGCCGACATTGGTTTCGGATTGGCAAGAAGGCCAAACACTTGCATTCATGGTAGATTGGTTGGAGGATTCGGTCGTTGCCTACCGCATGTTTTTCGTCTCCGCCATGGCCCGGTCGCCTTTCGGTCTTTTCCCCAAAGAACTGCTTTCCGAACACGGCATCGATGACCTGTTCATCAGCGCTTCGGGTTCCATGGATTTCTCCTCCTACCCCGGTCCTTTGGTGGAGCTTTGTAAACCCGGCCGTATCTTCCTCATCCATTGGGAACAATTCATGCGAAAAAAAGATGACCCGTTCAAAGCCATAGATGCAAAGGCATTGAATGCCATGGAGAGTCAACTGAAAAAAAAGTCACCGTCAGAGGTCGAGGTCATCACACCCGTTCCACTGAACTATTATTAACGCGCCATTTACACGGTACAGCAATTTCAAATCGATAAATTTGGCGCCCCAAAACTCCCTCGTGCAAGACTGGTTCACAACTTGGTTCAACTCCCCGTACTACCATGTCCTTTACAAGGACAGAGATCTGCAGGAGGCAGAATCGTTCATTGATACGCTGGTGTCACATCTCGATCTTCCTCCTGGAGCGCGCGCGTTGGACCTTGCATGCGGAAAAGGCCGTCATTCACTTCATCTCAGAAAGAAAGGATTTGAGGTCATTGGGATCGATCTGTCGGAGGAAAGCATTGCCGAGGCACGAATGCATGAGCGCGATGGTCTGGAGTTCTTTGAGCACGACATGCGTTCGTTGTATTGGACCGAGTATTTCGACCTTGTGGTCAATCTCTTTACAAGTTTCGGGTACTTCCATGACAGGAATGACGACCAGCAGACCATCTCATCGGTGGCCGATTCGTTGAAGGTGGGCGGCATTTTCGTGCTTGATTTCATGAATGCCACCAAGGTCAAGGCAAACCTTGTGGCTTATGAGGAAAAAACGATCGACAACGTGGTGTTCGAAATCACGCGATCGGTAGAGAATGGAGTGATCGTGAAGCGAATTCACGTGGTTGATGGTGATGTGGAACTTGATTTTGAAGAGCAGGTGGACGCTTTGGAACTTTCTGATTTTGAATCCTATCTGAGTAACGCTGGCTTTGAGTTGGTGAGTACCTTCGGAGACTACAATCTGAGGGCGTTTGATGCTTCTACATCAGACAGATTGATTTTGATTGCTAAAAAACTGGCGGTATAGATGGAGTTGATAATCCTTTTTTTGGGAGCGTTCATTGGCGGAATGTTGGCGTGGGTGGTCAAGGTTTCCAAACCTCAGATGAAACTTGCACTTGCATTCAGTGGTGCATTCATGCTCGGACTTTGCTTCTTCCATGTGCTGCCCGAGTCCTACGAAGCGGTAGGAACATCTGCCGGCATTTGGGTTCTTGCCGGGTTCATGGTGCAGATCATGCTGGAGGTGCTTTCTAAAGGAATGGAGCACGGACACGCACACGCCCTGCACGGCAGACAGGTGCCGTTGGCATTGTTTGTGGGTTTGGGATTACACGCATTACTGGAAGGATTGCCATTCGGTGGAACACACGCTCATGAACACCATTCGCTCTTGGCGGGTGTCATCATTCACAAGATTCCGGTCGCTTTCATTCTCGGAACGGTTCTAAGAAGTGCCGGATTCGGACTTTTTCAAGGCGGCTTGGCCATATTCGGTTTTGCTGCCATGGCACCTTTGGGCGGATTGATCACTCACTTCCTCGAAGAGCAACTCTCGCAGGTGGTCTCATTCCAAGGAATCGTTCAGGCCATTTTGGTAGGAGTATTCCTGCATATTGCAACCACCATCATTTTCGAATCTGACAAAGGACACGCGTTCAACATCACCAAACTACTGGCCATTGTTGCCGGATTCGTTTTGGCGTTCGTCTCTGTTTAAGCATTCGGCCATCCAAAGCATAACTCGGTGTTTTCTGAACATTAAGTCTGCACGCACTGAACATCCTTTAAGCCTATCTGTTACCTTTGCGGCTCGAAATAAATTTTAACCTAAATAACAGTATAGAATGTCAACATTAGTAGGACAGAAAGCGCCATCTTTTAAGGCTGCTGCAGTAGTGAACGGAGGAACCGTTCAGGAGGATTTCTCTCTCGACCAATACATCGGAAAGAAGAACGTGGTATTCTTCTTCTACCCAAAGGATTTCACATTCGTGTGTCCTTCTGAGCTTCATGCTTTTCAAGAGAAATTGGCAGAATTTGAAGCAAGGAACACAGCCGTAGTAGCTTGCTCTACAGACACAGAGGAAACGCACTGGGGATGGTTGCAGATGGAGAAGGCTGCAGGAGGAATCAAAGGCGTGACATACCCGATTGTTGCGGACACCTCTAAGTGCATCTCTGCCAATTACGGAGTTCTATTCGGAGATTACGATATGGATGAGAATGGCAACCTGATGGCAACCGGACCGATGATCGCTTACCGTGGTCTTTTCCTTATCGACAAGGAAGGAAACGTAAGACATGCCTTGGTGAACGACCTTCCGTTGGGAAGAAATGTGGATGAAGCGTTGCGAATGGTTGACGCCCTTACTTTCTTTGAAGAAAACGGTGAGGTATGTCCAGCCAACTGGGTAAAAGGTTCGGCCGGAATGAAAGCTACGCACGAAGGAGTTGCCAGCTACTTGGCCTCCAACTGAT
>JBFHEW010000031.1:0-11175 GCA_041583955.1 Bacteroidia bacterium
CCAGATCGGGGCCTGAACTGTTGATGAATAGCTGAAATAAAACAGCTCCACAGGCGTACATCACCACATCAAGAATGTCCGATGTGTAAATCCCTGACCGGGACGGCAGATACCATTCGAAGTAGACGGAGTAGGTGAGTACCAATGGCCAGATGTGCCAGCCCGTCAATCGGTACTCCGAAATGACCACTCTGTATGCAGCCAGCCCGAGCGTAAGTACTATTGGAAAACACAGGAGGTCATCCAAATAGCAATGCACAACGGGTACGGAAATGTCAAGTACCCTCTCTGCGAACTGGTTGGCTCCTGCAAGGAAAATAGCCAGTAAAAACAAAGGATGCATCAGTGTTCTTTTCATCCGGAGAATGTGGTTACAAACCAAAGGAACGCCCACGCAATGGCGGCAAAGATGGCATGAAGTACCCAGCTGATCCTGCGTATCGCAATCATCAGGAAATGATCGTCCTCCCGAACACGGAAAAAGTCGTTCTCCTTATCAACACGTTCTTTTGTTTCACGGTGCTCCTTTTCCTTCATCGAGACCTCATCGAGCAGTTCGTTGCACAGCGTGCATCGGTCTGATGGTTCCTTATTCCATGTGGTCCATTCGCCACAGTGCGGGCATTTCTTCTCTGTTTTCATTTGGGGTGGATCAAAAGTAACGAGCATTCAAAACATCACCGAACAATATTTCCTTTCTTCGGTTTCTTGACCACAACCAATCGCAACGATTTCATGAGAACTGTTTTACTGTTTTTTGCGCTATTGCTGAGCACTACGGTTTGGGCGCAAACAGGTATCGTCCAAGGGCGTATCTCCGATGCCAACACCAACGAACCCATACCGTTTGCGAATGTCATCCTGCAAGGAACCACTACCGGTGCATCTTCCGACCTTGATGGCAACTACGAGATCAGGAACATAACTCCCGGACTTTACAACGTTGAAGTGTCTTTTCTTGGGTACAAGAGCAAGGTTGAGTACGAGGTACAGGTGTTCAATAACAAACCTGCGTTGGTCAATTTCAGTTTGGAAGAAGACAGTAAAACGCTCGATGCGGTGGTGGTGAAGGCCAACCCGTTCGAAAAGAAGGAAGAAAGCCCTGTCTCCTTGCGTACCATCGGTGTCAATGAAATTGAGCGTAATCCTGGAGGTAACCGCGATATTTCAAAAGCGTTACAGTCGTTACCCGGTGTGGCCAGTTCGGTCGCCTTCCGAAACGACATCATTATCCGAGGTGGTGCCCCCAACGAGAATCGTTTTTATCTGGATGGGATCGAAGTTCCGAACATCAATCACTTTGCCACTCAGGGAGCATCAGGCGGACCTGTAGGACTCATCAATGTCAATTTCATACGGGAAGTGGAGTTCTTCTCAGGCGCTTTTCCGGCCAATCGTGGAAATTCGCTCAGTTCCGTACTGAATTTCAAGATGAAGGACCCACGGCAGGACCGTATCGGGGGAAATTTCACGCTGGGCGCAAATGATGCGGGCATCACCATTGAAGGACCGATCGCGAAAGGACATTCGTTCATGTTCTCGTACAGAAGAAGTTATCTGCAACTGCTTTTCTCGTTGCTCGGACTTCCGTTCTTACCCACGTATGACGATTTTCAGTTGAAGTACAAGGCGCGTATCAACGATAAGAATGAGATAATCGTGGTCGGTCTGGGCGCCATTGACCAATTTAAACTGAACCTTTCGGACGACCTTGACGAAGAACAGAAGCGGATCGTAGACGTGCTTCCGGTGAACAATCAATGGAACTACACATTGGGTGTGAATTGGAAGAACTACCGCGAAAAGGGATACTCAGAATTGGTTGTGAGCCGCAACATGCTCAACAACAACGCTTTCAAATATGCCGACAACATTGAGGCGGATACCAACCTTATTCTTGATTACAAAAGCCAGGAAATTGAGAATAAACTACGTTTTGAGAACAACTGGCGTGATAAGGGTTGGAAGATAAACTATGGTGTGCTTTACGAGTTTGCACGTTACAACAACTCAACTTTCAATCGGGTCAACCTGCCCAACGGACAACTCTTCGATATCAATTATTCGTCCGAACTGGACATCCATAAATGGGGTGCCTTTGGACAGGTAAGCCGCTCGTTTGTGCAGGGTAGGTTGCTTCTTTCGTTGGGTGCCAGGGTAGACGGCAATAGCTACTCCAAGCAGATGGCGAAAACCTACGAAACGTTTTCTCCGCGCTTCTCGCTGTCATATGCTTTCAACGACAACTTCAACCTGAATGCGAATGTTGGGCGTTATTTCCAACTTCCACCGTACACGAGCCTCGGGTTCAGAGATAACAATGGGGTTCTCGTGAATAGGGAGAACGGCCTGAAATACATTGCATCCAACCATGCAGTTCTGGGCGTGGAGTACATCAATCAGATAGGATTGAAGGTATCTGTAGAAGGCTTCTTCAAGTACTGGCAGGATTATCCGTTCATTCTGCGCGATAGCATTTCGTTGGCCAATCTGGGAGCCGATTTCGGTGTCATAGGCAACACCGAAGTCACTTCGGAGAACGATGGTCGTGCCTACGGTTTGGAATTATTGGTGCAGCAGAAACTCTGGAAAGGATTCTACGGGATTCTGGCCTACACATGGGTAAGAAGCGAGTTTCAGGACCGCAACGGTACGTTTGTTCCTTCGGCCTGGGACGCACAACATCTTATTTCCCTTACTGGAGGAAAGAAATTCAAACGAAATTGGGAAGTAGGTGCAAGATGGCGGTTCACAGGCGGCTCGCCTTACACACCTGCAGACGTGGAGACATCTGCCCTTATACCGGTATGGAACGTGAACAGAAGCGGTATTGCCGACTTCACGCAACTCAATACGCAACGATTGAAGCCTGCCCACTTCCTCGATATCCGTGTTGATAAGAAGTGGTTCTTCAAGAAGTGGGCACTGAACGTGTACATCGACATTCAGAACGTGTATGCCTTCAAGGCCCAGCAGCCGCCACAGTTGATACAGCAGACCGATATGAACGGCAATGCGCTCATAGACCCCAATGATTCATCGCGCTACCTGCTCCAGCAAGTAGAGAATACCACTGGAACGGTCATTCCGTCATTCGGAATCATCATTGAACTCTAAGTAAAAAGGGCGGCTCCATCGAGCCGCCCTTCTTACTTGATCATTCATTCTCAGTTGCCTCTTCTAGACGAACTGTTTTTCAGAACACTTCCTTTATTCATCGAACTCGGAGTAGAACTTACACGACCGGCCGTCTGAGCTGAGCTTGAACTTCTACTTGGCTGCGAGGTCACTGTTCTTGATGGTGCGCTGGTAGCGGGCTTCGTAACTGTAGGTCTGCTGCTAACGCTAGATGCCGTTCTGGCGCTCGTTGTTCTGCTGTTCGATACATTCTGCGAAGCAATTCCCCGAGCGGGAGCGGAACTTGCGTTGCTTCTGGCAGGTGCCGTTTGCCGCGTGCTTGTAGAAGCACTTGGTCTGGATACTGCTGCCGAACTCGCGTTGCCACGGGTTACGGAAGTTGGAGTTGTCGCTCTACTTGAGGTGTTGACAGGTGCCATTATACTGTTACCTGTTGCCCTTACAGGTGCAGACTGTACGGTTCGAGGCTGGGTGGCCACCGTTCTTCGGGATTCAGTAGTAGGCGATGCCACTCTTGAAGCATTGGAACTGGAAGTTGCCTGACGAACGTTGGATGCCCGGTCGGAAGCATTGCTTACCTGTGCGTTGGAACGTACAGCAGAACGCTGATCTGTCATTGTCGAACGATTGATGTTAGACGGTACCGGACGTGCGTCAGCAGTGGTTATGGTCCTTCTGCTTCGTTGTACGGCCACTTCGCCTCGGCCAGGCGACTGTGTGTATCGGTGATGCGCCTGTCCATACCCGTTCGGTCTGTAAGTATGTCCGATGGTGGCATAGCAAGGTCGCACATTATGAACGTAAGGTCTGTAATACGTGTAGCGCACCGGAGTGTAGTATTGTCTGTACGGGGTGGTTCTCACAAAACAGAGATTGATGGCCGGTCGAGCGAAAAAGGCGTAGAACGGACGGTAAACGAAGTATGGATTCCAAGTATTGATGAATCCTGTGTGATAGGCGTAATGCCCATAGCGGTTGTAATACACGTACAATCCACCTACCTGGCAAACCCTTCTGTTGCGGTAGCTTATCCGTACATCTCCTATCTGGCTGACGCGTCCGAAATGATCATACCATACCGGAACATTCTCTACTTGAATGACGGCTCCGAAATCGTCATACTGTACATACGGATTGTAGTCGTAGCCGGAGTTGAACGTTACATTCATATATCCATTGCTGATGGTGGTTGAATGTTGTGTTTCGGGCAGATAGAAGTCAAATTCACCATCAGGATAAACAGAGAAAGTCACTCCCATCTCATCAAAGACGAAAGCATCTGCATAGCTGTTGATGTTTGCGTATCTGTTGCCATGTGCCTGAGACAGGGTGATCATGGCAAAAATGCTTGCGAGTACTGATGTTAGCTTTCTCATGATTTCCAGTTTTTAATGGTTAGTGAACTGTCTTAAGCCAAGACAGTGCCAAAGTTTTATCCTGAGTTCGTTCGGTGCGGAAATTGGCACCATGGGCAAGCAGAATGATGCTCTTCTCAATGGTGCGAAGGTTTTCTGTATTACATTTCGTTGTTAAACAGAAAAGGATATCACGACTAAGAATCCACCACACCATGCATCTTCCTACTTTTGGCCTATGTTGAAGCATTTGGTCACAGTACTGATCATGTTGGGTTCTGCAAGCACGGTAGCAGCTCAAAAGACCCATTTGGATTGGAAAACCTATTCCGATACCATCAACAAGCCCCGTGCTTGGGCCGTTGGTGGTGGAACAGCAGCGCTTTGGGCGGGTTCGTTGGTCGGTTTGAACCAGCTTTGGTACGCAAATGAACCGAGATCGAAGTTCCGCATATTTGATGATAGCCGTGAGTGGATGCAAATGGACAAGGCAGGTCATTTTCTCACCAGCTATGCCATCGGATACTATTACATTGACCTCATGCGCTGGTCAGGATTCAACCGGAAAACAAGCATCTGGATTGGCGGTTTCATGGGTAGCTTCTATCTCACTGGCATCGAAGTTCTGGATGGTTTTTCTGCCGCTTGGGGCTTTTCATTGAGCGATTTCACGTGCAACACGGCAGGGTCGTTCGCAGTTATCATTCAGGAATTGGCCTGGAACGAGCAGCGCATCACACCGAAGATCTCGTTCCACCCCTCGAAATATGCTCAGTATAGACCGAACCTTCTTGGAGATAGTTTCGGGGAGCAAATGCTTAAAGACTATAATGGACAGACGTTTTGGCTGTCGACCAACATCCACTCATTCTTAAAGGAGGAGAGCAGGTTTCCGCGTTGGCTCAATGTGGCCATCGGGTTCGGTGCAGACGGGATGATAGGTGGAAATGTGAACCCGAAATTCGATGGTCAAGGCAACGAACTTCCGAGGTTCATACGACACCGTCAGTTCTATCTTTCCCTTGATGTGGACCTCACGCAGATACGCACCAAAAAGAAATGGTTACGCACTATCTTTAAGGCTGTGAATCTGATAAAGCTTCCTTTTCCAACCGTTGAGTTCAACTCCATTGAGAAGGTCAAGTTTCATCCTATCTATTTCTGATACGTGTTTGAAGTTGGTGAAAAAGTAAGGTTTCTGGATGATGTAGGAGAAGCTACCATCATCAGATTCATTGATGCCAAAATGGTATTGGTTGAAGATGAATGGGGCTTAACGCTCACTTACCCCATCAGTAAGTTGGTTCCTGCAGAGCGCGACCGTGTTGCTCAAAAGCCCAAGGAGACGCCTCCTAAGGCGGTGGAACCGAAGCCTACTGCGCAGCCTATTGCACAGAAACAGCAGAAGCTTGAGCCATTGCCCGAATTGGCCTTGGTTTTTGCTTCAACAAATAGAGATAGACCAGACAGTGGCGACATTGAACTGCTGCTCATCAATAGCACGCATCATCATCTTCTTGTCAATCTCGGAGCCAAGGAAGGCGAAGAGTGGTTCAGCCTTTTTCATGGAGAGGTGATGCCAAACTCAGAACGATCGATCCAGTCGTTGAGAAGACAGGACGTTGGTACTGTTGGGAATCTTCATGCCGATGTCATCTTTTTCGGGAAGACCGGATACGAAAACCGTATGCCGATCTCGTGCAATCTTAAGATTAAGGCCACACGTTTTGTGAAGCAAGGCAACTATCGTGATTACGATGGTGTTGATCATCCTGCCATTGTCATTCCTATTGAGAATGAAAAGGTTCCGATGCTGCCAACTACCGTTTCCAAACCATCACGCGCTTTGAAGCAGACAAAGAAGCCATCGCTTCCGACCTTCGAAGAGGAGGTAGATCTTCATTTGGAGGCCATTCTAGGAACCGACCCAGTGGATATGACCGATCATGAGAAGTTCCTTACGCAGATGCACCACTTTGAACAACGGTTGAATCATGCACTTACGCACCGGTACATACAGATAACATTCATACATGGGGTTGGGACCGGTAGGCTTAAAGAGGCCATCAGAAAAGAGTTGTCGGAATATGGCCTCGCATTCGTGGACGGACCCTATCACAGATACGGGGTTGGAGCAACGGTGGTGCAACTTCAGTGACTTGCGTTAACTTTGCAACGCAAATCGGCCTACCGCTCCTTTGGGAGAGGAAAGTCCAGACAGCATAGAGCACCGCACCGTTCGCAAGCACGGGTGTCGAAGAAGGAATTCATCGGCAACAGCAAGTGTCACAGAAAATAACCGCCACGTTAAGGCGTGGTAAGGGTGAAAATGTGAGGTAAGAGCTCACGCGTTCAGGTGGTAACATCAGAATGGGACAAACCTTGCGGGCTGCAAGACCAAATAGGTCAGGATCTAAGAGTGGCTCGCTCTTTCCTGATGGGTAGGTTGCATAGATAAATGGTAGGCTAAAACAGGATCTGGCTTACGGGTTTGCATAAAACGGCCTCTGATGGGAAACCACCAGAGGCCGTCCATTTTCTTACGAATCATAATTTGGCATGCGTACCATCGCAATACGGTTTGCCGCTTGTCTGTTTACACCCACACCAGGCCACCTTTTTCGGTTCGGTGAGCTTCTCGATCACAGGCATGAATTCGCTTCCCTTGTGCGAACCATCGCAATACGGTTGCTTACTGCTTTTTCCGCAGGCGCACCACGCATAAACGCCTGGTTCCAAACTTTCCACATAAGGTGATTTCTGGGCAATTTCCGGTTTACTCATCTTGTTCTTTGTTTGATGTTTGAACACCAAATTACGAAATATCCTGAGACCCACCCTACGAGGATGGTAAACCGTGTTTTAACCTAAATTTGCTCCACTAATCCCTTTCTGATGAAATCCTTTTACAGCTCTCTGTTTCTGCTTGCTTCATTCTTTGCGACTGCTCAGAATCAATATGAACCCGATCATTATTCAAGAAACAGTCTTGAGCCAGAACTGGCACCTTTTTACCATGGAGTGGCCTCTGGCGATCCGTTACCTGATGCGGTGATCATTTGGACAAGGATCACACTGAACGATACGGATCCGGTTTCTGTCAATTGGAGAATGGCCACCGACACGCTGTTCAACAATATTGTGGCAAGCGGGACAGAAACCACCGATTCCACTGTTGATTGGACCATCAAAGTGGATGTGACCGGACTGACCTCTGACACGTGGTTCTACTATGATTTTGAGTATGATGGCACCCATTCACTCATAGGAAGGACCCGCACGGCTCCGACCGGAAGTGTCGATCAGCTACGTTTCGGAGTGGTTTCCTGCCAGAGCTACGAACACGGATTCTATCATGCCTACAGAGATATGGCAATGCGGAACGACATGGATTGCATTCTTCATTTGGGAGATTATATCTACGAATACGAAGCGGGCGGATATTCCTCCAATATTTCGGGCAGAAGCAATGAGCCGGTAAATGAGATCATCGATCTGAGCGATTACCGAATGAGGTATTCACACTATAGACTGGACCCTGATCTTCGGGCAGCACATCAGCAATATCCCTTCATCATTATCTGGGATGACCACGAGACCGCTAATAACTCGTACACCGATGGAGCTGGCAATCATACCGAAGGTGCAGAAGGCCTTTGGGTAGATAGGAAGGCCTATGCCATTCAGGCGAATACAGAATGGTTGCCCATCAGAGTTCCGGATATGAACAATCCGGAAAAACGCTATCGTGAGTTCAAGTTTGGCGATCTGGCAGATCTGGAAATGTTGGATACCCGACTTTATGCCAGAGATGAACAAGGCGCTGGAAATGACAACGACCGTAATCTATTGGGCTTTGAGCAACGTCATTGGCTGTATGATAATCTCAGCAATTCATCTGCCCAATGGAAAGTAATAGGCCAGCAGGTAATGGTTGCCCCACTCACGGCTTTCGGTTTTCCGGTGAATAACGACCAGTGGGATGGCTATCCGGCAGAGAGGGATAGTTTATTCGGTCATTTGGTGTCGAACAACATTGATAACGCGGTGGTCCTCACGGGCGACATTCACACTTCTTGGGCCAATGACCTTCCAGGCAGCAACTATGTGGCCAGTACCGGTGACGGATCGGTGGGAGTTGAGTTTGTGGTCACCAGTGTCACCTCTGCAAGTTTTCCCATTCCTGTGGGACAGAACCTGATCGTATCACTCAATCCGCATATCAAATATGCCGATCTGACCCGAAAAGGATACATGATACTCGACCTCACCGCGCAGGCAGCTCAATCCGACTGGTACTATGTTCCCAGTGTTACCGATCAAACGTATTCCGGTAGCAGCTGGGGCGCAGGTTGGTTGACAAACGATGGCGATAATCACCTCACACAGGCCACTTCGCAGGCAGTAGGTGGTATTTATCCGCCATTGGCACCGCTGTTTGATGCTGAAAGCAACGTGGGGATTGACGAAAACATGGGTGCACCGGTCATTGTGAGTGCTTATCCGAATCCGTTTATCGAAAACTTCGTGGTGCAGTTCAATCTGTTCGAAGCTGAGAACGTGCATATACGCCTCACAGATCTATCCGGTAAAACCGTGCTTGAAAGGGATTTCGGACACATGCGCAGTGGATTGCACTACCTCGAGGTGAACGCCACGGAGCAGCTGGCCTCCGGTTTATATGTGTTCACACTACAGACAGGACAACACGTGATCAACAGGAGAATGAGCAAATTGTAGGACGCCATTCATCGATACATAAGGCAGACTACCGCCATTGAATCGGGCAAAATCAGTAGATTCGGAATCAATTGATAGAATGTTGGTAGGAGTAGATAAATACGCTTTGATCGGTGATGCAGCCATCCTTTATGAGTTTGAAGGTGCGGTTGATAAGCAGGTTCTCCTGGAAACGCTACCCCGTATCGAAGATATTCTGGACTCACTGAACCTTGACCGCCAAAAGAAGCGGAAGATCGTCAACATTGCCATTGAAACATTGCAGAATCTGCAGCTTCATTCATATCCCGTTTCCGGGAGCGATTACGATTGCCAACCCATTTTCATTGTTGCAGCTGCTGATAAACACATCATCATCAACATTGGGAATCTGGTGGCCAATGAGGAGCGTGCACTGCTTGACGATAAGATCAAAAAGATAAATAGCCTCAACGATGAGGAGATAAAATTCCTCTACGGTGTCATCATGAAACAGACGGTGGTCAAGTTCTCAACCAAAGGTGGAGCTGGATTAGGCTTGATCGATATGAAGAAGAAATCAGGTAATCCATTGACCTTTTCATTCCAACCGATTGATGATAATGTGTGTTATTTCAGTCTCAAAGTCACTGTTCCGCGCTGATCAGGGTCAACTTCAGGTCGTTTTCGGCTTCAGGCTGTTGAGTTTCCATCCCATAAATCCGAACAGCACCGTCATCAACGGACTTATGATGTTGAAGAATGCGAAGGGTAGGTAGGTTCCAGTGGCAACCCCTAACACACCGGCATGATATGCCCCACAGGTATTCCATGGTACCAGAGCAGAGGTCACCGTACCGCTATCCTCTAGCGTTCGGCTGAGGTTTTCAGGGGCCAATCCGCGTTTTTCGTACTCCTTGGCGAACATCCTACCCGGAACCACTATGGCCAGATACTGATCGGATGCAGTAATGTTGAATACCAGACACGTACCTGCCGTAGAGGCTATGAGAGATCCGGTGGTGGTAGCCAGATGAAGGATCGCCTTGGCTATGCGTTCCAGCATGCCACTTGCTTCCATAATGCCTCCAAAGGTCATGGCACAGATTATCAGCCAAATGGTTCCAAGCATGCCATTCATTCCTCCGGAGCTGAGCAACTCATCCGCAACAGCATTTCCCGACTCAATGGCAACATCGGTGGTAAGTGCATCAACAACAACCATGTAAGCAGCTTTGCCGAATCCGGAACCTTCTGCAGCCAGGGAAAGGATGATCTGCGGTTGGAAAATAATGGCGAATATCCCTCCAAGTATTGCGCCTATGAGAAGCGCTGGCACAGCAGGTACTTTTTTTACGATGAGGCCAATAACGGCCACAGGAACCAGGAATAACCACAGACCGATATTGAATTTAGACGCGATGGAGGCCTGAAGCGATTCCACTCCTGCGAGATCGGCCCCTGTACCGGCAGTGAAGCCTAGAACGAGGAATATCAATGCTGATATGGTTATGGATGGAAACGTGGTCCACATCATGTGCTTGATGTGGGTGATGAGATCAGTGCCAGCCATGGCAGGGGCCAGGTTGGTGGTGTCAGAAAGGGGAGACATCTTATCTCCGAAATAAGCGCCAGAAATGATGGCACCGGCAATCATCCCATCGCTGAAACCGAGAATACGTCCAATTCCCATTAGCGCCACGCCAACAGTAGCAACGGTGGTCCAAGAACTTCCTGTGGCAAGCGATACAATGGAGCAGACGATGCAGGTGGCGAAAAGAAAAATGGTCGGGTTCAGTATCTCAAGTCCGTAATAGATCATGGCAGGAACCACTCCGCTTATCAGCCAGGTTCCGGCCAAGGCGCCTATCATCAGCAATATGATGAGAGCCGGTAATGCACTGGCAATACTTGCTATGGCTCCATCAAACAGGTCGGTCCATTTACTGCCGTTGAACATGGAAACGATGGCTGCCAGACCGGC
>JBFHEW010000032.1:0-11169 GCA_041583955.1 Bacteroidia bacterium
ACATGATGGAAAGTCCCTAGGTGGGTAAAGGGGTTTCAAAAGAAACAAGGTTTGAAAACCCCGAAGCCACCACCACTGAAAATCACCGGAACAATGGTACCACGGATTTCCTGGTCAGGTTCGGAATTCTAGGGTTCATCCTGTTCTTTTTTATCGGTTACAGATTGGCATTCAGAAGTCTGGCCGAAGTCAGACTTCCACCGACTTTCTATTGGGCATTGGTCTTTGTAATTCTGATGTTGGGCTTTTCAGAAATGTATTTCCTTAAACCACTCTTCTTAGGGTTTCCTCTGCTGTTGGTCAATAACTCTCAAACATGAGCATAGCCGTAGTAATACCCACTTTCAACCGGAAAGATCATCTTTTGAAACTCCTGCAGAACCTTGCACAGCAGGTTGGTTTCAGGGAGAAGTACGAGCTTATTGTCGTAGTTGACGGCTCCACAGACGGCACTTTGGAAATGCTTTCGGAATATTTTCCGAACGTTCACATCGTAAATGGTGATGGCAACTGGTTTTGGACCCGCTCCCTGAATGAAGGGATAAGATTTGCAAGAACCATCGGTTGTGAAGGAGTGATGCACCTTAATGACGACCTTACAGTCCCATCAGATTACTTACACCGTTTAGAAAGATCTGTTCATAGACACCCGAAGTCAGTCATCGGATCTCTCTGCTTGACTTCAGAGAGCCCGAGAAGGGTTTTCTTTGCCGGGGTTCAAGAAATAAACTGGTGTACCACAAAACGTAAACACTACTTCAAACCTTTTTCAAATTACGATCCAGACGTACATCGCGGTACTCGCCCTGTGTGCGAACTACCCGGAAGAGGCATGTACCTTCCAATGGAGGTGATAGACGAAATCGGACCATTGAATGAGGCTACTTTTCCGCAGTATAAGAGTGACTCAGATATTACGCTTCGCGCAGTTGAAAACGGAGTGAATGTGATAATCGATTATGACCTGATTCTTTTCACAGAGGTTGATCTGACCGGTGATGGTGCCTCGTTTCGTAAAGAGCCATTTCTGAAGTTCCTTAGAGGGTTCAGGAACAAGTATGCGCACAATTCAATTGTAGCTGACTGGAATTTCTACAAGCTGCATTCGAATTGTTTTTTCCTCTGGTCTTTTCTTATGAGCAACGTCAAGAAATTTGTCACTTACGCCAGAGTAAACGTTTTCAACTAAAACCTATCTTGCGCGGATAAGTACAAACACGGGCTACCGGATGAACGCATTTTGGCGGAAAGACAACTTCAAAGCAAAAAACTTACTCCCCTTCTTGCAGCTCCTCCTGGCTGACCAGCTTACCAAGTGGACTCGGAAATCAGGGAAGATTGACAATCCGGTCATCATTTTGGGTTGTGGGCGAAGCGGAACCTCGATACTCAAAGAGTCTGTTTCAGCACATGATCGGATAGCGACCTATCCATTCGAGGCAAACGAACTTTGGCATCCGCGATACTATCCATGGCATGAGTCCAAAATGGATATCCCACCTTATTGGGTGGACCCAGTAGGTTTCTGCGCTCATACTCAATCACAGATGACCGATCATGACGAAGCCCGACTGCGTGCCAGTTTCGGAAATTTTCAGACCATTTCGGGCAAGGATCACTTGCTTCTCAAGAGTGCAATGGTATCGTTCATGGTTCCACGATTAATTGAGCTGATACCGAATTTGAGGTTCATACATCTAGTACGAGATGGTAGAGCCGTGGCCTATTCGTATGCCAAGAAGCAACATGAGTTGGCCACTAGAAAAAGTGAATATTATGGTTCTACAGAGTTCAATCAATCAATGGACGAGCTGTTGATCTCGTGTTCACACCTGTGGCAACGAAGCATCGATAAAATGATAGATGTTGACAAAGAATTAGGATTAACTGATGAGGGAAGGATGCTTACGGTTCGATATGAGGATTTCTGTGAAAAGCCTGAAAAAGTAAGTCAAAGCATTTTTTCTTGGATGCATTTACCGAGTGATGGCGTGAATAAGGATGCCTATCCGAACATACGATCCACTAACGCACAATTCGAAAGGAAATTGGAAAGCAGCATTTTAGAATCAATGACTCATATCATGAAGGCGGGACTTGCTCATCACGGGTATCAGCAATAGTCTATCAATGTGGAAATGCAATCAACTAGGTGGCAGGAATCTGATCTGGCCTTTGCTTATCAAAAAGCATCTATTGAGTTCAAACACCTAACGCTATCGTAGATTCTGGTTCAGACGTAGAATTGAGTCCGAAACGCCTAAATCCAAATTACACCAATGAGAATTGCGTACATCTATCTCCTCATGAAGGACAGCTCTGTTGGAGTTGTAAGAAAGGCTGAGCAACAGGCGGAGGCCTTGGGTCTGATGGGCGAGTCTCAAATGGACGTGATCGTATTGAATCCGGACATTCATGAGGTCTCGGGGCAATTGCACAAGCGAAAGATCAGATTCGTATTGCCAGGCCCTCTTGGGTTGGTGGAGTTCTTGTTTTTCAAGCGTCAACTTATAGAACGTAGCGTTGATCTGAGTGGTTATGATAAAATCATTCTGAGATACTCGTCAAGTGATCGGTCACTTCAGAAGCTATTCCGTAAAAAGGATTGTATTGCCGAACTTCAGACCATGATAATTGAGGAGCTTGAGGCGAAAATTTCAACGTCTCCGTTTTCCGTTTCTTCGCTGGCGCGAAGAATCCGCCTGCTGATGGAAAGAAGGTATTTAGTTGCGAACCTGGCTGAGTGCAAGGGTATGATAACTGTTGGCCACCATTTGGCAGCATACTATTCGTCAAAATTGGGCACTCCACTTCCGATCAGGGTCATTACCAATGGATATACTGGTCTGAAGCGGGAAAATGTAGGATTCAAACCGTTTGACGGAAAAGAGTTGAATCTGATTTTCGTTGGTAGTCGGCCAGACGTTTGGCATGGTCTTGATCGTTTAGTAGGAGCAGTTTTGGATTACTGGAAGCGGGGAGGTCCTATAAAAGTGAAGGTACACTTTGTAGGGTCATTCTCGGCCACAAATATACCTGGGACTGAGAAGTATCCTGGGAGCTTCGTCTTCTACGGAAAACGCAGTCGAGAGGAAATAAACGCTCTCATACCTGAAATGAACCTTGCCGTTGCTCCTCTTGCCTTACATAGGAAAGGGTTAGATGATACCTCTGCTATAAAAACCGTTGAATATACCTTCAAAGGATTACCGTTCATCATATCATACCCTGACTCAGGATTTGACGAAGTGGAGGCCGCAAGGTCATTCATTCTTCGGGTGTCAGATGATGATGGAATATTTGACTTTGACAAAGTCGTATCGTTCGCTCGCAGAATGACGGAATCAAGAACAGAAACCTTGGATTATATGAAAACTTATGCTGAGCGACACTTGACGTGGCAGGTGAAAATGCGGGAGTATATAGAATTCGTGGAGAATTCAACCATATGATCCGGTCAGAAGGACCGTTAAAATTCTTACATCCCAATGAAAAAGAAAGTTGGTGTTATTGGACTGAAGGGATTACCTTCTTTTGGCGGAGCAGCCAGGGTTGGCGAAGCCATCATTGAGCAACTGAAGGAACGGTATGATTTTACGGTTTACGCTACCAGTTCTCATGCCGATACAGAAGGAGACCTTGGAGGTTACGAACAGGTGGTTTTCCGAAAACTACCGCATTCCCGGATCAATGTGTTCTATTACTACCTGGTTTCAGCGCTACATGCTTTGTTCATTCGAAAATATGACCTGATACATCTTCACCATGTTGACGGAGCATTCATTATTCCATTGTTGCGATTAAGGTATAAGGTCATCGGAACCACTCATGGCCGTCCTCAGGAAAGGGATAAATGGAAATCCGTTACATGGTACTTTGAGACGGTCGAAAAGATCTTTCTACGAACCTGCAACGTCATCACTTCTGTAGCAAAGCCGCTGAAGCAGACCTATGAGCAAATGGTTTCGCGGGAGATAGAGTATATTCCTAATGGAATCAACATTTCCGAGAAGGTCGACCACCAGGAACTTCAGTATTCAGAATACCTGATGTTTGCTGCAGGCCGCATCATGGCCACCAAGGGTTGTCACACGTTTCTCGAGGCCTTACAGAAGCTGGCATACGAAGGGCCAGTGCTCATCGTAGGTGATCTGGGACAGATACCAGAGTACGAACAGCGCATAAGGAAGTTGGCCGTTGGGCTCAATGTTGAGTTTCTTCCTTTGATAAAGGAAAAGGCGATACTGCTGAATTACGTGCGTAATGCCAAACTGTTTGTCTTTCCATCTACTATCGAAGCCATGTCGATAATGATGCTAGAGGTTGCAAGCATGAAGACACCTCTTGTGTGCAGTGACATTCCTGAAAACAAGGAAGTTTTCAATGATGAGGAAACCCTTTTCTTCCGGACGGGGGATGCTGATGACCTTGCTCAGAAGATCACCGTAGCATTGAATGAGTCTGATCTGATGCGGGAGAAATCCGAAAAGGCTTATGCCAAGTTGCATCAGGAGTTTTCATGGAATACTATCGCACAACGGTACTCTGAATTGTACCAGAGCGTTCTTGTATGAGCGCTATTGGTCATACCCAAGTAACCGGAATAGAGTAAAAGTGGTCTTGATCCTACCGATCAACGTTTTACATGGTGAATCACTGATTTTGAGGAGGTCGGATTGACTTATCTCGCCTATCTTTGAGACTTCATCATGAGAGATAAACGATCAGGTCTGTTCGCGTTCTTTTTGGCCTACGACATCATTATAATGATTGCTGCCTTCTTAGGTAGCATATATCTCAAATACAATTCCCTCCAACCCGGAAACTACACCATCTTCTTGCCCTTGGTGATTGCATTGTGGACCTTGACAAGGTTGTTCACTTCACGCAATCTGAAATTCCGAGTAGGGCTTATGACCCATTTCAGGGAACAGGTCCTCGATATGGTAATACTGGTTGGTATTGTTTCTTCGGTAGTACTCATCTTTGAACTTCGTCTGTACTCCAGAACAGTTCTTTTCGGAACCATTATCTTCTTCTTTGCTTTTAGAAATATAGGCCTGTTGATCGTTTACAGGTACCTTTTTTACATGAGGCACAAGGGAAGACACGTGCGAAGGATACTGATAATCGGTGCCGGAAGGATAGGGAAAAGGATTTATCAGGTGCTCTCGAAAGACCCTACCCTTGGATACTTCGTTGTAGGATTTTTAGATGATGCGCAAGTGGACGAGGATCTTTCTGACCACGTTCTAGGCCGTGTTGATGACATTGGATCGGTTATTGAAAAATATCGGATAGAGGAAGTGGTGCTTGCCATTCCGCTCACGGCTGCCGAAAAGATCAGGAAAGTGATAGATGTTTCCGAATTTCATGGGTTGCGTGTAAGTATGGTTCCTGACTATTACCGATTGGTGAAGCGGACGTTCGAAGCACGGAATCTTGCCGGAATGCCATTGGTAAGCTTCAGAGAGGTTGCACTTGATAAATCCGTGAATAAGGTTCTGAAGCGGATGTTCGATATGCTGTTTGCCCTTGGCGTGCTGGTGGTGCTGTTTCCAATTCTTTTTCTGATTGCAGTTATCATCAAGGTAACCAGTTCGGGCCCTGTTTTTTACAAACCTGTCAGAATCGGATTGCAGGGCAAGGAGTTCACATGCCTGAAATTCAGGTCGATGATAGTCGACAGCAGTGCCGATCACCATCTTAAAAGCACCGAAAAGGATGACCCCAGAATCACGCGCGTAGGAGCGTTCTTGCGGAAGCACAGTTTAGACGAGCTCCCACAATTCATCAACGTATTGATCGGAGAAATGAGCGTTGTAGGACCCAGACCGCATAGAAAAGCGCTGAACCTTGACATGCAGAACGAGGTGAGCGGCTATATGCTAAGGCATTATGTAAAACCTGGCATAACGGGATGGGCTCAGGTGAATGGTTGGAGAGGACCAACGGAAACCAAGGAGCAAAGGGAACAACGGACGCTACATGATTTATGGTACATCGAAAACTGGTCGTTCCTGTTGGATATTCGGATCATCTTCATGACCGCCATCGGAAGGTCCAAGGAAAACGCATTCTAATGAGACTTCTAGCCGCTATTCTTTGTCTTTTTCTGTCAGGCGCATCAATGGCGCAGATGGTACCGTATCATGTTTCGCAGAAGCAGACCTACGAGTTTCTTGAAGAATTGGCCTCTATAAGGGTGATCGAGCTGAACAATGTAACGCTTCCTTTAAGCCGTAAACAGATAGGCGATATGTTGGAAAGCGCCAATGATCAGCGTGATAAACTAAATAAAAGGCAGCGTGCAGACCTGGACTTCTACATGCAGGAGTTTGTGAAGGATGGAGATACCATTACTGGTCTTGATTTCATTGGAAAGGGACTGAAAAAGGGAGAGGTTTTCCCCCTGAGGGAAAGAACCAAACGCCATGACCTTTTTCATTACAAGGATTCGCTCTTCAACATTACGGTCAACACCCGTTTCCAAGGAGAAGGATGGTGGAATCCTGGGAACCTCATTTACCAAAGCGTTGTCGGGGCAATCTTATTCGGAAATGTCAGTAAGCATTTCAGCTTTTATGCTGACCTAACTGACGATAGACAATCCACACAGCTGAGCGATCCGGACTTTTTGCAACAGCGTGCGGGAGGAAATTATAAGTTCGGAACGGATTACAGTGAAATACGTGGAGGAGTCGCAGCTTCCAATAAATGGGGGTATATCGCTCTCATGAAAGACCACTTGGTTTGGGGTAATAGCTACAATGGTTCCAACATACTTTTTGGCAGTAGGCCACCATCATTACCCATGATCAAGCTGCATCTCAGCCCGGTAAAATGGTTCAGTTTCGACTATGTTCATGCGTGGCTTGTCTCAGGCGTCATCGACTCTGCAGCCACATATAATTCAGGGAACGGGACCAGAGAGGTTTTCCGATCCAAATTCTATGCGGCCAATATGTTCACCGTCAGGCCGATCAAGGGACTTCACATCTCGGTGGGGAACAGCATTGTCTATGCCGACAGGTTTCAGCCGGTGTTTCTGATTCCTTTTCTTTTCTTCAAATCTGCAGATCATACGCTCAACAATACGGGGCAGAATCATAACCAACGCGGACAGAACTCTCAGATGTTCTTGAACATTGTCTCCCGGCAGATTCCTTACGTTCAGATCTACACTTCCTTATTCGTGGATGAACTTCGGTTGAGTACCATGTTTGAACCGAGTAAATCACGCAATCATTTGAGCTGGAAAGCAGGATTCCGCTTCACCACTCCGGGAAATGTGAATCTTTCCTTGCTGTTTGAATACACGCGAAACAATCCTTTTGTTTATCGCCACTTTGTCAATACGACCACTTATGCTTCAAACGATTATTCAATGGGGCATTATTTGGCTGACAACGCAGAGGAATATCATGTTGCTTTGATATTCAAACCATTATCAAGGTTTGATGTGGTGACCTCCTTTACGCTGGCACGAAAAGGCGAAACCTATCCGTACACCAGTGGACAGGACGGTACAGGTTTCAGGCTCATATCATGAGAACAGTTCAGAAGATATACCGTCAATTGTAGAGCTACCTATCAGATAGCGCATGATTTACGCGTTTCGCTTGGCTACGAATATCTATCAGAGACCGGTCTGTTAGCCTACTCTACTCTTCCGTCTTTCATGTTGGTAAGCCCACACCGTCTTTCGGTAGGGGTGTTCATTGGTATTTAGAGGAGGGCTAGAGGAAAACCTTTTATCGTTTTCCGAAGAATTTCTTCACAAATCCCTTGGGTCCTTTCAGTTCTTCGTGGGAATACTCACCATACCCATAGCCATATCCGTACCCGTAACCATAGCCGAATCTGGAGGTTTTGACATCGTTGAGTAGAATGCTGATACTCTTGATCTTACCGGATTTATAAAGACCATCAACATATCTCAAAGATTGTACGTTCGTAACATTTTGACGAACAACATAGATAGTTGTGGCAGCATGCTCCGAAATGATCAGACTGTCTGTAACAAGCCCAATAGGCGGAGTGTCTAGAACCACGTAGTCATAAACACGTGCTAGTTCATCAACCATTTCCTTCAATTTTGGACTCATTAACAACTCAGCAGGGTTCGGAGGAATGGGTCCACCTACAAGTACATCCATGTTCTCTATTCCGGACGGGACTATCGCTTCTTGGAGAGGAGTAATTTCTGCTAAAACAGAACTTGCACCCAATTGATTGGAGCAGCCGAAATATTCGGCCAGCTTAGGCTTGCGCAGATCCAGTCCGACTACAATGGTCCTAGCTCCACCAAGAGCCATTGAGGCAGCAAGGTTAATGGACGAGAAAGACTTACCTTCCGATCCCATGGCAGAGGTAAGTTGAATGACCTTGGACGACACCTTGCTCTCCGATTCTCTGCTGCCGACCATAAAGTTCAGGTTGGTTCTAATTGACCTGAATGCTTCGGCAACAGCCGTATTCACGTTCTTTCCAACAACAATATAGCCATCCTCAGTGTGATGTGGTATAATACCGAGGAAGGGAATTTGGGTGGCCCTCGATAGTTCTTCAGCATTCTTTACCCGACTGTCGAAACCCGAAAGCAGAAGTATGTAGAGAATTGGAATACCCATTCCGAGTGCCAAACCGGTAAGGTATACGACCAACTTTTTAGGGCTGATCGGCTTATCAGAGCTTCGCGCAGCATCAATCACCGTGTTGTCTGAGACGGTAGATGCCAACAGTATCGAGTTCTCCGAACGTTTTTCCAACAACAACAGATAGAGACTTTCCTTTATGGAGTACTGACGCTGCAGTGCTAGCAGTTCGTACTCTGCCTTCGGTAACGAATTGGCCTTGGCTTCAATACTCTTAAGTTGGTTCTTTACCTCACGTTTTGAGGCCTCAAGACCACTTCTTATACTGGAAATGTTCTTTTTGAGTGATTCTTTGGTTTCTTTTATGCGCGTGTCAATAGCACTTACTACAGGGTTGTCGGGTTTCGTGAAGAGAAGGGTTTTCTCTCTTTCTGCGGCCAGTTCACTCAGTTCAATGATCAACTTCTGAAGTAAATGATCCTCAATGCCTAAGCTGGAAGGCGAGGCATTAAGCAGGTTCTTATCGCTGATAATGTATTCTTCCAGATAATTGATGATGCTCAGCTGGATATCCATCTTCGAGATGGTCTCATCCAGTCCTCCAACCTGCGACAGGAAGAATTCTGCCTCTGAACTGATGTCAGATACCCCGTATTTGGTCTTGAAAGATTTGATCTCAGCTTCAAGACCATTCAGGTCGGCTGCTATTTGCTCCA
This sequence comes from Bacteroidia bacterium, assembly GCA_041583955.1. Taxonomy (GTDB): domain Bacteria; phylum Bacteroidota; class Bacteroidia; order UBA10329; family UBA10329; genus UBA10329. The sequence goes on from JBFHEW010000032.1 coordinate 9,314, forward strand.
ACTGCAATTCAATGAATTTCAGAGAGTTGGCTGCAAGTTGATTCTTTTTCTCAATGTTACTTTGGACGTAAACGTTAAGAAGTGCATCGATAATATCTACTCCACGCTCGGGGACCTGATCTTCTAAATGTAAGCGTAGTATGCTTGCTCCTTCTCTGGCCTCGCTTACCTTGAACACCTTCAGGTAATTTGAGGTAATGACATCATTGCTCATATAAATCAGCCGATAGTTTTGACTTACCGCTGAATCACCTTTGGTGAATCGGTCAAAATATTCCGTCTTAAGGATGTTGAAGCTTCCGAGCTCATTTTCAAATAGCTGTCCAAGCGTCACCTGCTGGTTGAACTCTTTGGTGTCTCCACTTGGCAAGGGCACTTCAAATTCCAGATTCGCTGCGTTTCCATCATCGGAAAGATTCACAGAGAACGAGAATGACGATGGTGCTGTCTCGCTCAAGTTGTACTCAAGATTGATTGGAACTTGATTGTAGATAAATCGCTTCTTGAACCCGAAGTCTACCTGATATGACACGTTAAGGTCGAGTTTGCTGACGGTTTTGTTCATCAGGGAACGAGATGACAGAATCGCTATCTCATTCTCAATGTTCCTCTTCTTTCCTATGATTCCAACCTCATCAAGAATGTTCTGCGATATGTCGTTGCCTTCGTCTTCCGCTAAAACCGTTGCCTCCATCTCAAAGACCGGATGGGTATACCAAACGTAGCCATAACTTACAATCAGGCCGAGAGATGCGAAGACTACGAACAGGTACCATTTATCTATGGCAATGTTCAGTATTCGTGCCAGATCTATCTCTTCTTCTTCATGCGAATGATTCGCAAGAGGTTGGTTGTTCATCTTCAAATGAGATTAAAGGCCAATATTGGTGCGCGTCAGGAATAGGCCCAATGCGGTGAGACCACTGAAAACAATGGGCAATATTTTGTACCACGCATCGGCAGATGCGAACTTACCCTTGCCAGGCTCAACATATACGATGTCATTGCTGTGCAGGTAATAGTATTCCGATTCAAAGAAATCCTTCGATCTGAGGTCAAGCTTTACGAACTTTCTCTCTTTACCGTCTTCTCGGATAATCAGTACGTTCAACCTTTTACCGAAAATCGTCAGGTCTCCTGCAAGTCCCAAGGCCTCTACCAGAGTGATCTTTTCGTTTGGGATAGTGTAAACCCCTGGGTTCTGAACTTCTCCGAGCACAGTTACTTTGAAATTTCGGATTCTGAGATTCACTGTTGGTTCCACAAGGTACTTTACAAGCTTACCTTTGATTTCCGTTTTGGCAACCTCCGTGGTCTTGTCCGAAACTTTGATGTTGCCGATCAGAGGCATTTCAATCTCACCGAAAGCATTGACGAGATACGTGTTGGCCACTTGCTGATCTGTGGTCTCTCCTACAACATTGAAAAAACTACTGGCCTCTTGACTAAGACTGGTAACATGGATGCTCAGGATATCCCCAGGTTGGATGACCGCCTCAAAGCTTCGTGATATTTTTTGGATGCTCAATGAGTCAGAAACATCCTGGAAGTAAGAGATGTCCTTTCTTGTGATGCACGACTCCGAAAGAAATAGAACGGACGATAAGAGTAACAGCAGGATTGCTGGGCGGAATTTCATGGGCGCAAATATAACTCTAAATATTACCTGATAATTAGGCTTGTTTTGTGCTTAAAACACGGATGTTCAATTCGTCCAATTGCGCTTTGTCAATTATAGATGGAGAATCGATCATCATATCCCTTCCGGCATTGTTTTTCGGGAAGGCGATGAAATCCCTGATGTCTTTCTGACCTCCGAAAATGGCTGATAATCGGTCGAAACCGAACGCGATGCC